>CBDUEX010000157.1:0-4953 GCA_965366305.1 uncultured Bacteroidia bacterium
TAACCCAGCAAGTTCATCGTTGGTTCTGAAGTTGAATGAAGATGATAAAAGTGATGTGAAGGTCAAAATTTACAATAATCTGGGTCAATTAGTATTGCAAAAAACGCTGCCATCTTCCGCAGAGCATCTGCTTGATATTACCGAGTTGACAAATGGTTTCATTTATGTAAGTTTAGAGCAAGGCGGGCAGAAAATTGTAAGAAAAATCATCAAATCCAATTAATTGAAAAATCCATTTTCTGGGTTTAACGGCAATTCTTTAAAGTTTGTCCATAACAACACGTTCAAATCAGAAGATTAGTCATTAAAAGGCTATTTTCGCAGCCAATTTTAGAATAATACATGGGAACATTAATAATGGCAGGACAATTGATACTAGCACTAGCTATTCTGGTATCATTGCACGAGTGGGGACATTATATCGCAGCACGCTCTTTTGGAATTAAAGTAGAAAAATTCTACATCTTTTTTGATGCATGGGGAATCAAACTGTTCAAAAAGAAAATCAACGACACAGAATGGGGAATAGGATGGTTACCATTAGGTGGCTATGTGAAAATCTCAGGAATGATAGACGAAAGTCTTGATAAAGATCAAATGGAGACTGAGCCTGAAGATTTTGAGTTTAGAAGTAAACCAGCTTGGCAGCGTCTTATCGTGATGATAGGAGGGGTAACCGTTAATTTTATATTAGGTATACTCATATTTGCCTTATCCTTATGGCATTTTGGAGATACTTGGTTGCCAACAAATGTTGCCAATGAAAATGGTATTGTTCCAACAGAATTAGGAGAAAAAGCTGGATTTGTAAAAGGAGATAAATTGGTTGCTTTAAACGGACAAGAAATTGTAAAGTTTAGAGATTTTAGCAATCCCGATTTATTTGTTTCTGATAACGGTCCTATTGAATATACGGTAGAGCGTAATGGGAACAAGCAAACATTATCGTTAGACGATGAAGTTAAAACAGCGTTTTTAGAAAGCAAAGGAACCGGTTTGTTCAATACCAGGTCTAAAGTATTTATAGGAGCACTCGAAAAAAATGCAAAAAAGAGTGGGTTTGAGTTGTTGGATCAAGTAGTTGCAATAAACGGAGTAAGTACTCCATTTTATGGTGACATGACTGAGCAATTGGGCCAGAATAAAGGAAAAGAAGTAGTGGTAACTGTACTACGAAATAACGATAGTGTTAACATCACACACGCATTAGATACTGCCGGGAGAATTGGTTTTAGATTGGATGGCAAGCACGAGTTTAAAGATCGTTTCGAAGTTACCAAATTTGGTTTCATCGAGTCTTTCCCAGAAGGTACTAGAAGGGGTGTAAGCACCTTGGTCTTGAACATTAAGGCATTTGGCCAAATGTTTAAAGGGAAGCTAAACCCAGTTAAAACAGTAAGTGGACCGTTTCAAATTGCGGCTATTTATGGTTCAACTTGGAACTGGCAACGATTTTGGCAAATTACAGGAATGCTATCGTTTGTATTGGCATTCATGAATATCTTACCAATTCCGGCGTTAGATGGCGGACACGTGTTGTTCTTGCTAATCGAAATGTTGCGAGGAAAACCATTGCCAGAAAAAGTAATGTACTACTTCCAGGTAGTGGGTATGATAATCTTATTTGCATTGATGGCGTTCATCTTATTTGTAGATGGATTCAATACATTGTTTAAATAATGAACAATTTCTTTAAGTTTTATCAAATTGAAGAGAAGTTCTTCATTGATGAAGCTGCACTAAGAACGGAGTTCTTGGAAATTAGCAAAGCTCATCATCCTGATTTTTATATCAATGATGAAGAACGCTATGAAGCTGCATTAAATACAACGAGTATTAACAATAAAGCCTATAAGATTCTGAACGATTTCAATTTGCGATGCAAGTATATCTTGGAAATGAATGATGTGTTACATGAATCTCAAAACGCCATACCACAAGCGTTTTTGATGGAAATGATGGATATCAATGAAGCCATTATGGATTTAAAAATGGACCCGGATGAAGCCAAGCAAAATGCCTTAATAAAAGAAGTAGAAGAATTGGAAGAAGAGTTAGGCAAAGAGCTTCATTCATTGGCCTTAGAAGCAGATACAGTAGCACTGGAATCGCCAGAGCGAAAGGCATTATTGGAAAAAGTAAAAGAAATTTACTTAAAACAAAAGTATGTGTTGCGTATAAAAGAAAGTGTCAATACATTCGCAGCGTAATATGCCCATCCCGATAACTATCGGGAGGCGGAGGTAGACAGTTGGATGAATGCCCAGGTGGCGGAATTGGTAGACGCGTTGGTCTCAAACACCAATGTCGCAAGACGTGTCGGTTCGAGCCCGACCCTGGGTACAGGAAAGGCCCCGCATTAGCGGGGTCTTTTTATTTCTACATAAGTAGAAATAAGAGTCGGGCGAGAAGTTTATCCGCCGGAGGCGGAAGCCGACCCTGGGTACAAAAACAGTTTGGAGCAAGAGTCTCGAGCAAGAGACTCTCTCCGAAGTGTTTTTCTCTCAAAACTCAAAACTCAAACTCCAACTCATCAAGATTTTTTATAATTCTAGACAGACTTAAATGGCCTCGTTTATAGATGAAATGTTTGCAAGGACTTTTTATTTTCAGGGGGCGGTATAGGGGGCAGTTTTATAAGTTAGATTTATTCAACCCTACACCAATTCCCAAATCGATCCATTTTTAGTGGTTAGCTTATTCAATTTCCCACTTTCGGTGAGTTGGTTTAGTAATTGTTCACTTTCCACTCTTGGGCTTCCAGAAAGAACAGAAAATTCCTTTGCAGTTAAGGTCGCATACTTAGCAAACAGATATTCCCACTTCTTACTGTATTCATCTTTAACGATGGTTGGTTGAATTTTGAGGATACTGGTTTCATAAAATGCATAAGGCCTAGAACCATAAACGGTTTCTTTATTGCCTGCACTGTCTAAGAAAAAAAGTGTAGGAAAGCCTCTTACACCAAGTTCTCTTGCCAGTTTTAAATCTTCTTCAAAAAGGGTTTTTGCTTTTCCTTCAAAATCCGTTTTTAGTTGGTCTGCATTTAGTCCAACAGTTTTTGCAGCAGATGCTAAATGCTCCCATTTGGCTATGTTTATCTTCTTTAAGAATACCATTTCCCGAATCTCTCGCATAAATAAAAGGGCTTTATCTTGGTCTTGAAGTTGAGCCGCTTTAAATGCAATAGAAGGAGGGTAGGAGGAGTTTAACGGATCTTCTAACCATACATCTCCATCTATGGGCATATCGTAATGCAGGCTTACTTCATCCCAATGGCTTGCAACATCGGATGGTTTGCTAATTCCACCGCTGTTGTAACTCCAGTCGGGCAATAGCCCACCCATTCTATATTCGATAGCTACATGTTGGCCATATTCTAATTTTAGTTTTCTCAATTGTGGCTCAATGCCCCAACACGAAGAACAAATCGGATCGGTGAAGTAAATCACCCGTACCTTCTTTTCTGAAATTGGGAGTGCTGTTGTAGTTGAATCCTGTGTTTTATCTTCAGGCAGCTCACAAATACCCGTTTCTGGGTCGCATATAAGTGGATTGTCCTTTGCTATCTTGTTGTTCATGTCGTGTGTCTTAGATTGCCCCTGACAAGCTGCAAGCCCTATAAAAGCAATAAGCATTGTCATAAGATTAACTTTACTCATCATAAATATCGAATTCCGCTGCAGTTGATTTCATTAAATCTTTGTCTGCAAAGTCGCTGTCGGTCATGGTAGATAACCGCTCGAGGTATTGGTCGAACCTACCGTTTTTGAAAATGGAAAGCATTTTGCCTCCTTTTTCACATCTTGCTGCATGCCATACATTAGGAGGTACAGTGAGCGTGTCTCCTGGTTTGCAAAGAATCGTTTCATCGTCAAAAATTAGTTCAACTTCTCCTTCTAGAAAGTAAAACACTTCGGTCATGATTTTATGATGGTGGCGAGGTAAGAAAAACCCTGGTTTAATTTTGTCTTCAACAAAGCACAATTCTCCATTCGTATTTCTTGAAGAAAGTTTAACAAAACAATGATCTTGGGAGTAGTTGTAGTTTTCGCCTTCTCCGTTGCGAATAATCTCTTTCTCTTTCATATCTGATTAATAAATACGTATAACGTGGTGATTCTGTGACAAGCACATTGTTTTATTTTTGATAATAGGCACCAAATATGATCATCATTTCATCGGTGCTGAGCAAACCGAAATTCAATGTTTTATTGGTCGTATTATTATAGGTGGCTTCACCTCGCAAGCCTTCTCCTGGTTTCAGTTCTAACGGTGGGTCAAATTGTTTAATTTCTGGGTGCTCCCAATCGTTGGTATAGTATACCAATTCACCATCTCGGTCTCCACCTTTAATGTAAATTTTAAACTCCGTCATGTGTTTATGAGCATGAGCTGTAAGCATAAAGATACTTCGGGTATCGTTAAAAGTATAATCTGAAGTTAGTGTTGTTTCTTTATTGGCCGGTAAACTGATGTTCAATCGATTCAGGAATAAGTTTTGGGCTTCGTATTGAACCAAACTTTTGTCGATGGTATGTAAATTCACATATACTTCGCCTACAATATAATTTGAGCCATAGTTTACATAATGTGAGTTGAGGTCAAGTCCTTTACCTGCCTTAATTTTTTGTGCAACACCTGTTGGAAATTTGTAGTCTGTACTTCTAAACTGAGTTCCAAACATAAAAATTTGATCAGCCAGACTTTGAAACGTACTGCTAATGTTATTTCCGTTTTCATCACGTAAATCGCGTAAGATGTCTTTTTCAGGAAGCGTGGCATTCTCTTCAAAATCGTATAAGATTAAATGATGCGTTCCGGGTCGCATAGCTGTTTCAATATGATTTACATAAATATCCTGCGTATTGCCTAATAATTTATAGGAATATAATTCTCGTTCATAATTTGTTTTTACATTAAACGGACCAAGATGTAACTGAATGCCAGATG
>CBDUEX010000158.1:0-4921 GCA_965366305.1 uncultured Bacteroidia bacterium
TCAGTACCAGTGTGGGGGATCATCCTCTCAGACCCCCTACCTATCGTAGTCTTGGTGAGCCGTTACCTCACCAACAAACTAATAGGCCGCATGCCCATCTATAACCGCCGGAGCTTTAAGATACCAATCATGTGAAAGGTAAATACTATGAGATATTAATCCGAATTTCTTCGGGCTATGCCTCAGTTATAGGTAGGTTGCATACGTGTTACGCACCCGTTCGCCGGTTCCCATTCAATGCAAGCATCAAACTTCTCCCTCGACTTGCATGTATTAGGCCTGCCGCTAGCGTTCATCCTGAGCCAGGATCAAACTCTTCATAGTAAAAAATTTTGATCTGTTTCAAGAAGGTATTATACTCAAATTTGTTTTCGAGATTCCGCTATTTCTACATCACTTCAAAGAACTTAATTTATCTGTATTTAGTGATAAAATTCAACCTTATTTTCTAAAGGACTGCAAAGCTAATTCTATGTTTCAAACTACCAAAAGTTTTTTTAACTTTTCTTAACTTATTTTCTTGTCGTTTTAAACTCCAAAGAACACCCCTTTTTTCTAAAGGACTGCAAAGCTAATTCTATGTTTCAAACTACCAAAAGTTTTTTTAACTTTTCTTAACTTATTTTCTTGTCGCTTAAAGCTTCAAAGAACATCCTTTTTTAAAGCGGCTGCAAAAGTAATTTTTTACTTATTACATCCAAACTTTATTTTAAAATAATTTTCGCTTTAGACTTTCAAAGAACATATCTTTTCTAAAGCGGCTGCAAAACTAACGCATTACTTTTACCAAGCAATAGCAGAATTATAAAAAATGTAGTTTTTATTCAAACTCCACCTAACTCGCTGATTATCTGCTAGAAAAATTAATGTTTAAAGTGTCTTACTCCCGTTAATGCCATAGAAAGTCCTAACTCATTGCACTTATCTATCGATAAATTATCCTTAATACTGCCTCCGGGCTGAATAACTGCTCCTATTCCTTCGTTTGCCGCAATCTCTACGCAATCTGGAAATGGAAAGAAAGCATCTGAGGCCATAACAGCTCCATTTAAATCAAATTTAAATGCCTTGGCTTTAGCAATTGCTTGATTTAACGCATCTACTCGTGAAGTTTGCCCCGTACCGCTTGCCAAAAGCTGGCCATTCTTAACCAAGATAATGGCGTTTGATTTTGTGTTTTTAACCAATCGATCTGCAAATACTAAATCCGCAATCTCTTTTGAACTAGGTTTCTTTTCTGTAGGATAGTTAAAATCTGAACTGGATACGTTTAACGTATCACGCTCTTGAATCAACTTACCATTCAATATTGTTCTTTCAATAGGCTGATTTAAGGTCTGCTTATTCCATTTCAATAAAATTCTTTTTGCCTTTTTACTTAATAATTCTTGTGCTTCACTAGCATATGATGGAGCAATGCAGATTTCATAGAAGATTTTATCTATTTCTTGTGCAGTTGCTAAATCTATTTCTTTGTCTGAAATAAAAATCCCCCCAAACGCGGATACTGGATCTGCAGCTAACGCATCAGTAAATGCATCTAACACTTCACTTCGCTGTGCACAACCACAAGCATTGTTATGCTTTAACACGGCAAAACTGCATGTATCTTCTACCGAGATGTCGTTAATTAAGTTTACTGCCGCATCTACATCTAAGAGGTTGTTATACGACAATTCTTTGCCGTTCAATTTTTGAAACAACTCCTCTAAGTTTCCTACAAACCTTCCTTTTTGATGTGGATTTTCTCCATATCTCAGTTCATTTACCTTATCACCTGCAAAATATTGAGAGATAGCAGTATCATATTTCATTGTGTTTCTAAATGCTTCCAGAGAAAGCTTTTCTCTGAATGACAACTCGCTTGTTCCATTAGAAGCAACATAATGCTTTGTAAACTCCTTATACTGATCTTTAGATGAGATTATTGCTGTATCTTTATAATTCTTAGCTGCTGCTCGTATAAGCGAGATACCACCAATATCAATTTTCTCAATGATGTCAGCATGACTGGCTCCTGAAGAAACAGTATCTTCAAATGGATATAAATCAACTACCACTAAGTCTATTGATGGAATATTGTATTGCTTAAGTTCTGCTAAATCCGACTCATTGTCTCTTCGATATAATATTCCTCCAAAAATTGCAGGGTGTAATGTTTTAACTCTACCTCCAAATACTGCAGGGTAGTTAGTATAGTCTTCTACCGCATGAACTTTAATACCCAAATTCTCTAAATACTTTTGAGTACCGCCCGTAGAATATATTACTACGTCATTTTTTGCCAGCTCTAATGCTAACTGATCTATCCCTTCTTTATTAAAAATGGAGATAAGTGCTGATTTAATTTTCATGAAATATCTTAAAGCGTGCAAAGCTACATAAGCCCAAAGTATTGTATAGCAATTACGGCTTAAAATGCTTACAAATTGTAAACATTAAAGTGCATAACCCAATCTTAAGTGAAACACAGGAGTTTTAAACTCGCTCTCTTCTACTCCATAAGCTAAATCAAATCGAATTCTGTAGCTATACACCTGGGTACTTACTCCAAGACCGAGTGAACCTATTAACGGGTTTTTGAATGAATTGACCTCCGCTTGAATCGTTCCTGTAGAAGAATTTATCTGCACTTTATTTAGACTATTGGCTTTATCATAAATGCCTTTCCCATAGAAAGAGGTCGCTACATCAAAGAAAGGTATCACTTGAAGATTTGAGAAAAACTCAGAAACCAAAGGTTTTGCTATTATTCCATGCATGGGACTAATGTACCAGTCGAAGTTTGTAACCACGATAGTGCTCCCATTTCTGTAATTGGCCCCAAATCCCCTTACGCTATAGATTAAATCAAAAAGCAGTGGTTCTTTTACTTCTGAAAAATTGCGATTAAAATAATTGGAAAGGACATCCTGATTTTGCCCGCCCAACACAAATGCAATAGGGTTGCTACCTAATGAAGTACGTGCTTGTGAAGTTGAGCTTAGTTTCATCCAATTGTTCAATTTATAATCAATTGAAAACTTAAGTCCGTTCGTTACGTTCCAACCTGAATTTAAAAAGGAATAATGAGGAGCTACATTTAAATCTGCTTTCCACTGCACCTTTCGCTTCTTCATTTCGGCACTAAGGTCAAAATTTAGAAGCGAGACTATTTTTCGCTCACTTGGCTGATCAATTGCCTCTTCATCTGTAGCAAGAGCAATGTTTCTATCGAATCTCGTGGTTGAAGAAAGTGCATAGGACACTACATTGTTTACCGGTCGTTTATGCGATAACCTCAATAAATCAACAGAATATCTATTACGCTTTTGCTCATTGAATAAAATTCTTTGACGGTGCAACATCTCCAATTTATAATTAAAGTGTTCCTTATTAGAAAAACTAAACGCAACATCGTGCGTATATGCCTGCAATAATCCTTGGTAGGCAAGCTCAATAGATTTCGTATTATACTGATTTATATACTTACTTGAAATGCGAAGATTTAAGTTAGTGGGGGTATGATAGCGACTGGCATCCTTATAACCTATCGTCTCATCCATTAGAAGTTTATTGGAGACCTGGACCACCAATTTTGCTGGTTTAAACACATCCAAGGCTTTCACCTCTAAATTATTTGAATTACGTTTTTTAACAGACTCCTTTACTAATGAATCATAATTTGAAAGCGTGAAATCAAAATCAGGATTAATTGGACTCTGAAAAGTATACAACTCCAATGAATCGTTTTTAGTAATGGAATCTCTGCTAACAGAAGTTGATGATTTCATTTTCGCTTCATAAAAAAATGCAGGAATTATGGTATCATACCGATAAAAATCGTTGGTATTCAGATGCTCTGTTATAAAAAGTGACGACATCTCTCCTCTATCTAAATACTCTACAAAAACATCTTCCGAATAATCGTGATAAGCGATATTAGATCGATAGTTGGTGACTTCTTCTATAAAATCTTGATTTATCTTCCACATCTTCCCATTCCAAATACCATTTTTATTGGAGTTAAATAAGATTGTTGAATCATTTGCAAACAAGGGTTGTTTGCAGCTTTGGTCTTTTAGCACAATTACATGTTGTGGAAGATGTGAATCTAAATTCACAATCTCCAGTTTACTCCTCTTTTGTTTTTCGGAGAGTACAACTAATGAAGTGCCTCTCAAATCAAAACTCTTGATATATCCTTTGCTTTGATATACCAGCTTTAGTGAATCCCGATCTATTTTATACAAATTACTGCCCTTCTCGTTCGATAAGGTTACGAACAACTCGTTATTATATGCTTTACATTGGGTTATATAATTAAGCGGCAACTGAGATTTGGTAATTGACTTTTTACGAATGGTATACTTAACAATACCCTTTTTATTATTTACCAATAGATGAGTTTCGTTCTGAGATCCAACTAAAGCACCAGAAAACTTGGAAACAGGATATTCACCCTTCTTAAGTCTAAGTAGTTTCTTCTTTGCTCTTGGTTGAATAGTATTATAGTACAATGTATATCCAAATCCACTTTGTTCTAAGCTATAGAAACTGTTCTGACTCACTACATGAAGTTCGTAAACTTGAGCTATATCCAGATTGAAGCCTTGAACAGGATTGGGCTTTTTCTGATCAAATGAGTACGCATGCTGGTAATATTTCTTCCATTCTTGATAAATATCTCCAATGGAAACTTGAAATGAGTAATACGACGCTGAGCTAAATTTTCTTGTCAGCCTAGCCATATAAAGCATAGTAGGAATTGCATTGTCGCCATATTTGAAAGCAATGAACTTCCAGAATGATGCACCTTTAACGGTGGCATAGCGATCTGGAATGGTATTAAAATTATCTAAGCCATATTCATCATACACCATTCGCCATTGATTATCTGTCTCAACGGACCAATTATCGGTTAAATAATGCACTAACCCGG
>CBDUEX010000159.1:0-4914 GCA_965366305.1 uncultured Bacteroidia bacterium
ATAAATCTGATATATTGAGGGCGTTAACCCTTGTTATTGCTAGCAAATAGCTAGTTTATTGTTTTGCTTATTGGATGAGGATTAAGGATATCGAAGTAGTATTAGAGAACTATTTTTTATAATAAATTGTGTCAAAAGTCTTGATATTGGAATAATTAGTCTACTTTTGAGACAACAAACTACGAAAAACTACTATTATGAAATCACTTTACTTTCACAAAATTGTATTTACATTTATTTTAATTTTTTCATTGATTTCCTCATATGCACAGGTGTATGTTGATGTCAATGCAACTGGTTCCAATGATGGATCATCTTGGGCAAATGCTTACACTGATTTACAGGATGCCCTAGACTACAGAATGGCAAATCAATGCGATTCTATTTTGGTAGCAGGCGGAACGTATTATCCAACTTCGAAACCAGGAGGATTGATTTCGGTCTATCCTAGAGACGTTGCTTTTCATTTATCGGACAGCAATGTTGTTATCCAAGGAGGATATGATCCAATTTCAGGTGTTGTATCTACTTTACAATCTACGATTTTATCTGGTAATATTGGCAGCCTAGCTAGTTCGGCTGATAACGCTTACCATGTATTTATTACTAAAGATTTGGACTCAAGTTCAATATTTCAAAACCTTACAATAACCGAAGGAGAAGCAACTGGCCTAACAACTATCACTTATGATCTAGGTGTTTTTTTAAGAACTGCTGGAGGTGGAATGTATAATTTTTTATCTTCACCTACACTTAATCAAGTATTCTTTTTGTCTAATCAATCATCCCTGTCTGGAGGGGCTTTGTATAATAGCCTTTCAACCTCTGCAATAAATAATTCTGGATTCTTGAACAATAGTTCGTCGGATGGTGGGGCCATTTATAACGATCTAAGTCATGTGAACATATTTTCAACGGCCTTTTATAATAATACTAGCTCTTTAGCTGGAGGTGCCGTTTACAATTTGGCGTCAGATCCAAGTTTAAAGAATTGCCTATTCTCTGAGAACTCTTCAAATTTGGGTGGAGCAATTTATAATTTTTCAAGTCTCACTACTTCTGATATTATTAATTGCACGTTTTATTCTAACAGTGCAACTATCAGTGGTGGAGCAATCGTAAATTTAAGTGCAGCATCTACAGAGATAATTAATGTATTGTTTTTTAATAATACTGCGGCGTCAATTATAGAAGATATTGCTGCTCCAATTAGCACTTTGGCTGTAACGTCAACTAAAAATGCTTCAGATGTAGGAACTGGAAGTTTATTATCACTGATAACGGGAACGTCTTATATCGACATAAGTGCTTATCCAGCTTCACAACTTTTTTTAGATACAGCAAGTTATACTGGGATAGATAACAAATGGATGACTGTTGATGATGGTTTAACATTGTCATTAACGTCTTATTTACTTGGTCAAGGTGACTCTGCAAGTGCTCCTGATATGGATATTCGTTTAGAACAACGACCAATTTCCAGTCCAAGTATTGGAGCATATGAAGACCCAAGATGTAGTCTTACAAATCCTATTGCTGAATACTCAGATTCAACAGTTGTATCACATTATACTGGTGCTGATAAAGATTGGGTGTGCTATTGCGATAGTATGGGACAGTTATTACTTGCATTAGATACTATTGGGAGTGGTGCAGAAGTTGAAAGAGATCAAGTAAGCATCAAGTTTGGGTTAAATCAAACTACCAGTTGGATCGATACAGGAGGGATTATCACAAACATAATGGGAGGAGCCATGATCAATAGATTATGGAACGTTACTCCTACAACTCAACCTATAACGGGAAATGTTAAGGTGAGATATTTCTACTCGGAAGTTGAATTCCAAGCAATATCTGACACATTAGCAAATCACAACGGTGGAGCACCTGGCTACCCTACAACTATTTCTGATGTAACACAACTTGAAGTATTTAAAGTGAATAGTGCTGGAACATTTGTAGATCCACATCTGAGTGGTACTCAAGGTAACATTTTATTACATAATGCTACATCTAGTACTTCAGAATGGAATTCTTCACTCGCTGGGATGTTTTATCATGCAGCTGATTTTGAGGTAACATCATTGTCAGGAGGAGGAATTGGAGCTGGAGGAGGTAATATCTCGTTGCCTGTAGAGCTTATCTTCTTTGATGTAACACCTACTGAAAATCATACTGCCGAATTAATTTGGCAAACGGCATCTGAACAGAACAACAGCCACTTTAATGTGCTAAGAAGTTTTGATGGTAGAAATTTTGAACAAATAGAATCGATAGAAGGTGGAGCGAATAGCTATGCTACTTTAGATTACAGTTATAGTGATAATTCGATTCCAAGGCATCAACAAAAAGTATATTACTACTTAGAACAAATTGATTTTGATGGTAAGCTTACGAAGCTTGATGTTAAGATGGTTGATTTTAGTGGTTCATTAAATTCAACAGAATTAACTTTTTATCCAAACCCAGCAAAAACGCTAGGTAATGTGGTAATTAGCAATCTTAAAAACAACGAAAATTTTGAAATAACATTAACCAACGGCATTGGTACAGAAGTTTATAAAAGAGCGTTTAGCGAAAATTCTAATTCACACTCGTTTAAAATTAATCTCGATGAACTGGATACAGGAATGTATTTCCTTAAAATGACTTCAGAGAACAAAGAAGTTAAAGTTGTAAAAGTCTTTAAACAATAACATACTTTGATTGGTATTCGATTGACAAGAATGGTTTGAGAGGGAGCTAGACTTCCTCTTAAACCGAATTGTCACGATGTTTACTACTGATTAACCGTGAAAGAAGTCTTTCATTTTATCGAAAAACCCTTTTTCTGAATCGGGATCTGGTTTAAAATTTTCTGAATTCAGCAATTCTTTAAGGAGCTTTTTTTCTTCGGAACTTATTTTATTAGGAGTAAATACATTCACATAAATAAGTTGATCGCCAGTACGGTAACCATTTACTTCTGGAATTCCTTTGCCTCTTAATCGCAATACCTTACCACTTTGAGTTCCTGCTTCTATTTTAATTTTTGCCTTGCCTGTAACCGTAGGAACTTCTACTTCAGTACCTAACGCAGCTTGAGGAAAACTAATATGTAAATTGTAAACGATATTATTCCCGTCGCGATGGAGTTTCTTGTCTGCAACTTCTTCAATAAGAACAATCAAATCACCTGCAACTCCGCCTGGAGTGTCATTTCCTTTTCCTTGCACATTGAGTTGCATACCATCTGCAACACCTGCTGGTATATTAATAGTTGTTGTAACTTCTTCTACAACTAATCCCATGCCATCAGCTCCTGGAGGTACGTTTTTAATCTTTTGCCCACTACCGCCACAGGTCGGACAAGGACTAGAAGTTTGCATTTGACCTAAAAAAGTGCTTTGAACACGTGTTACTTGACCTCTTCCTTTACAGGTGCCACAGGTTTCGAAGCTTACGCCTTTTGCAACTACTTTTTTCTTGTATTTTATCTTTTTCTCTACACCATTCGTAATTTCTTGAATGCTGAGTTTTAATTTGATACGAATGTTAGAACCTACGGCTTGTCTGGTTCTTCCACCTCGTCCGCCTCCACCAAAAAAACTTTCGAAAGGGCTTCCACCCATATCTCCGAAAATATCGCCAAAGTGACTAAATATGTCATCCATATTCATTCCGCCTCCGCCAAATCCGCCAGCTCCACCGTCTACTCCTGCATGGCCAAACTGGTCATATCGTTGCTTTTTCTCGGCATTGCTAAGCACTTCGTATGCTTCCGCAGCTTCTTTAAATTTTTCTTCAGCCGCTTTGTCGTCTGGATTTTTATCGGGGTGAAATTGGATTGCTTTCTTGCGATAAGCCTTCTTAATTTCTTCAGGAGTTGCACTTTTAGCAACACCTAGTATTTCATAATAATCTGTTTTTGCCATCTTATTCTCCTACTACAACTTTTGCAAAACGAACTACTTTTTCATTCAGCATATATCCTTCTTCGATTACATCAACAACTTTGCCTTTAAGCTTCTTTTTAGGAGCTGGAATTTTGGTTACAGCTTCATGAAAATCTGGATCAAAGTCTTTTTCCATCGACTTAAATGGCTTTAATCCTTTGCTAGTTAATGTGCCTTTAAATTTATGATATACAAGATCAACACCTTCTCGAATGGTTTTAACATCACCTTGCTTATCCATGTTTTTAAGTGCTCTTTCAAAATCATCTAAAACAGGAAGTAAATCTGTCAAAATATCCTGACCTGCAGTCTTAAATAAATCTAACCGTTCTTTAGCAGTTCTTCTTCTGAAGTTATCAAACTCAGAATACAAGCGTAAATACTTGTCATTAAGTTCGTTGTACTTCTCTTCAGCAGTAGGCTCGCTAGGAGTAACTGTTTCTTTATCAGTGCTTTCTGCAGAATTATCAGTTTGTGTTGAGTCTAACTCTTCTTGTTCTTTCGTTTCTTCTGACATTATTTTATCAAATAATTATGTCAATTAAAGAGCAAAAGCTTTGCCATTTCTATTTATGTCAATATGACACAGATTATTCTGCCAAATGAGAGGTAAGAAATTCGTCAAGTTTGTTGCCAAAAAGACCTTTGGCTAGAATTGTTCCGTTTTGATCTATTAAGAGGTTATGCGGAAGATACTTAAAGTTGTAGGTTTCGATGATTGGGCTTTCCCATTTTTTAAGATCTGATACATGATTTTTCCAAACCATGCGATCATTAGAAATTGCTTTTTTCCATATTTCTGCTTCTTTGTCTAAGCTTACACTGTAGATTTCGAAACCAGAGCCAACATCAAATTTTTTATCCTTGAATTTGGTGTATGCCTTTGTAAAATTAATGTTTTCAACTCTGCAGGTTCTGCACCAGCTTGCCCAAAAATCAATAAGAACTACCTTGCCTTTAAGATCGGAAAGCTTCATGA
>CBDUEX010000160.1:0-4910 GCA_965366305.1 uncultured Bacteroidia bacterium
AAGGATTTTATAAACTCCGATACAGGGTAGCTCAAGACCATAATCTATATATATCCAACTACGTAGACGAAAGAAGAGATATTTTGAAATCTGCAGAAGCATTTTGCAAAGAACTCAACCGATTGTACGCTCAAACTAATAACTGGAAACTTGCCTATACAATTTATTGCTCTGGTGAATTGGAATGGGAAAAAGCAAGGTCACTATCAGCAGACTCCACGTCAGATTATTGGCTGATTACTAGCTATTTGCCAGCATTGTATCAATACGAATATGCTAAATTCGTTGCAGCGGTATACATAGCAAATTATTATTCTCAGCACGATATAACAGCAAATGCACTTAAAGTAAGAGTGGAAAGTGTTCCAATCAGAAAACTTACAACACTTCATCAGTTATCCTCTAAGTTAGATATTGACTACATGCTGTTTAAAGAGTTGAATCCAATTTATAAGAAAGGGATAATTCCAAATTCTGGTAGGGATTATTTCATAAATTTACCTTCTGCTAAAGTGAAAGAATTCTACGATTTTGGTTACGAGGCATATGATTACGCTCCAATTGAAACCTTTAGTAATTCAGAAATAAAGCTAATTGAAGTTAAAGGAAATGTGCCCTATGACAGCTCATTTGTGCTAGAAGAAGAACCTTCAAAAGACTTGGTTGAAGTGTTGTATTCTGTTAGAAATGGAGATATGCTATTAATTATAGCCGACTACTTTGATTGTGAAGTTGTTGAAATAAAACGTTGGAACAGACTTGAAACAGAATATCTAGACATTGATCAAAAGCTTGTGCTTTGGGTTCCCATAAATCAAAAGGCGTACTATCAAAAAATCGACCAAATGTCGAATTCCGAACGAAAACGGATAGCTAAAAAAGATTAATTTTATTGCCGTGAAGCTGGACAGAAATAAATACCTTGAAAGCCGAAGTTTGAAACCAATTACACTGTTTTTGGCGGTCTTGTCAGTTAATTTGGTTTTGGCTTTAATTGTTTGGGTTTTTCCAGTCGATGGAATCTCTTTTGCTAAAGGACAAAATCTTAAATTTATTTCTTGGACTGAATTGAAGGGCGAGACTAAACCACAAAAAACTGTTGATATTGAGGAGGTTATAAGCAATGTAAGCCCAAAAGGAGCCCTTAAACCAACCGCCTTTAGTTCAACAGACACTAAAAACACAGATTCATTATCTAGTAAAATTGTTGCCGAGATTGCCTCCTCTGTGAATTTCGATACAAGTCATCAAAAACTCATTACCCCAATAAGTAGAAGTATTTTACTTCCGCCCAATAACCCAACGGTTTTGGCTACTCTTATTAAGGCACTTACTTCCGAGAGTAAAACAAAGGTGGTAAGAATCCTCCATTATGGTGATTCTCAGCTAGAAGGAGATCGAATAACCGATTATTTACGAAATAGATTACAAACCCTTTTTGGGGGCCAAGGTCCTGGAATTGTATTGCCCAACGAACCAGCCGCAACATCGAGAAGGAGTGCTTTTGTTAGTCAAAGTAGCAACTTGAAAAAGAAGGCTATCTATACGAGCGGAAAAAAAGCTCCAGATAATCGTTATGGCATTGGAGGTGCTACTTTTTTATTCTCAGGTTCACATTCAACATTTATGAGATACGACACGACCACTATTCCAATTGACTCATCACAAGAGCTAAAAACAGTTGTTAAGCCAAGATTCTCAAATGTGAAACAAACGGCGTCCTATCTGAAAGTTAAAAATGGCTATTCAGGATATGAACTTGCACGAAAGTACAGCTCAATAAAGCTTATTTATAATAGCAACTCGCCCTTTTTAGTCAACTTTAGGAGCGATAATTTTGTGAATGAATATCTTATTGGCCCGAGCAATGGAATTGGAATAAAATCATGGAATTCATCTACTACAAAGCAACTCAAACTTGATTTCGTGAAAGGACCGTTTCCCGAGATTTATGGGCTTGCTTTAGATGGAAAAACAGGGGTAGCGGTTGACAACTTTGCCATGCGAGGAAGCTCTGCTATAGGATTCGACAAAATGGACAAATCTGTTTATAATCAGCAACTTAAAGATTTAAATGTGCGATGTATCATCTTGCAATATGGCATTAACGTTGTGCCTACTATTCAGTCAGATTATGGGTATTATAAGAAGATATTAGTAAAACAATTGAATAGCATAAAATCGGCATATCCAGGTGTAAGTATTATAGTGATTGGACCCTCTGATATGAGCAAAAATAGCGGAGGAAAATATGTGTCGTACAGCAACATTCCTTTGATAAATAACGCCATGAAACAAGCAGCTTTTGAAACGGGTTGTGCGTTTTGGGATCTTTACGCCGCAATGGGAGGGGAAAATTCAATGACAGCTTGGGTAAAGAAGGGTCTAGCCCAAAAAGATTATACTCACTTTAGCTTTAAAGGTGCCAGGTATGTTGGAGAAATGCTATTTGAAGCATTACTAGAACAAGTACAAAACCAGGGAAATTTTAACTAACAGGATTTAATTCAATACTGAATGTATAATCATTCCGTTCCTTCTCGTGTAAAAACTTAGCAATCGCATCATCTTTGCTTTCTGCTGTAAAATACGATTTATAGTTGGTGTTGTCTCCTGCTTTGGTCCAAGAGATGGTGTAAGAATTCTCCGCAGTATGGCTTTTTGATTTTATATAGTCAAGCATTTTTCTGAGACAATCAAGTGAACTGGTTCCAAATACCGTATGAAACAGCATGTATTCTTTGTGCTTGTCGTTGTAGGTGAGCAAGTTAAGTCGTATCGTTTCGTCGTCCGACATAATGTTCACATGATAATCAAAATGGCTGCTAACACCATTATCCTTGTTTAACATGTTAAAAATGGTGTGCTGCAATTGCAGCTGCTCTAACTTTTTATCAAAAGACTTTGTCATTATCTTATTTTTGGTGGCGTAAAATTACAAGATTGTATGGAATTGACCCCAGAATATTTTATGAAACAAGCACTTCGACAGGCTGAACAGGCTTTTGCAGAGGACGAGGTGCCTATTGGTGCTGTAGTGGTAGCTAATAATCAAATTATTGGGAAAGGGTACAATCAAGTTGAGAAATTAAACGACCCTACTGCACATGCAGAGATGTTGGCAATTACCGCATCAAGCTCATACTTATCTTCTAAGTATTTAAATGAATGCGAATTATATGTTACTGTGGAACCATGCATTATGTGCTATGGAGCAATAAAAAATGCCAGAATAAGCAAGGTAATCATTGGTTGTTTAGAGCCGAAACATGGATTTAGTAATTTTGTTCAGAATGCTAATAAAATGGATGTACAACATGGGGTAATGGAGGAGGATTGTAAAATTCTGATGCAAACATTTTTTGAACAAAAGAGATAAATTGCTATATTCGTTTTTCAAGTAACTACTGAAGGTGAGAATGTTGAGCCGTGCTTTATTAATTATAAACACGTACAATGAGCAAAGCATATCACACACATCAATCAGTAGACTCTACTTTTTCAATAGAATTTTTTGGTACTAACGGAAGCTCAACAATTAAGGGAACTCCATCGATGCTTGTTACAAAGATCATCACCTCTTGCGGAAAAAGTAAGTGGGACCTAATCCATCAAAACTAATTTTATTAGAAACTTCGCTCTGTTAATTTTATTACTTTCGTTGCCTGTAAAAGGTCATGATTAAACATTCACATTTGAATGAGTTGAGAAAATCAATTCAACAGAAAAATGATGACATCACACATAGGAGAATAAAGTGGATTACAAGAAACACCTACTACTATAAACAACTCCTAAAAACAATTTCATTTATTATTCCACCCAAAAGCAAAGTATTGAATATTCGATGCAGTATTGGGTATATCTTAAATAAGTTGGATCCCAAAGTAGGGGTTGGGATAGATGGGAGTGAAGATCAAATAAACCAAGCTCGAAAATCACACCCTCATTTATTATTTGAAACACAAAATTGCGAGGAACTTGCTATAGACGGCGTTTTTGATGATATTCTAATTTCATCTCCCGAAGACATTGTAGATATAAAATCCGTTTTAGATAGCATTAAGCCCAATTGTCATTCGAGAACGAGAATTGTTTTTACTTACTACAATTATGCATGGCATTTACTAGTAAAACTAGCAGAAAAACTGCGACTTAAACTGCCACAAAAAATGCATAGTTGGCTGGCCCCCAACGACATTAATACCATTTTAACGTTGAGTGGTTATGAAACTATTTACCATAAGAAATACATTCTTATTCCATTTAATATTCCGATTATTAGCTATATCGCCAATCGGTTTATAGTTAGACTGCCCATACTTAAGCATTTATGTATGATGAATGTTACAGTTGCTCGCCTCATACCAATAGAACAAAAACCTTCAGTGTCAATAATTATCCCATGCAGAAATGAAGAGGGTAATATTGAAGATGCCGTAGAAAGAATACCGCAATTAAGCCCAACGCAAGAAATTATTTTTGGAGACGATAAGTCAACAGACAATACTGCTGCTTTGGTATTAAAAATGGCAGAGAAATATCCAGAAAAGAATATTCGATTAGTGAATTCACCTGGAATAAATAAAGCCAATAATGTTTGGACTTGCTTTGACGCTGCTCAAAATGATGTGCTTATGATATTGGATGCAGATTTAACAGTTATACCAGAAGAGTTGCCTTATTTTTATGAGGCCATAAGCAAGGGGTATGGTGAATTTATTAATGGTAGCCGATTACTTTATCCCATGCATGACGAGGCCATGCGTTTCTTTAATGTAGTTGGAAATAAGTTCTTTAGCCTATTTTTTTCATACATTTTGGACACAAAAATTAAGGATACTTTATGTGGCACTAAAGTGCTTTACAGGAGTGATTTTGCTAAAGTAAAAGCCTTACGAGACAGCTGG
>CBDUEX010000161.1:0-4910 GCA_965366305.1 uncultured Bacteroidia bacterium
GAAAGTACAATCGCTGTTAGGTCAAGAAGATTTGCTAGAGGTAGCATCTTTGCGTTTTTAGGCGGGGGATCGTGCAATCCACCTACACTGCCGATGTCGTTGTCGTAATAGCTGTTAAAAACATGGCTAGCAGGATAAACTAAAATGTGGAGTATAATAAAAGTGAGAATTGCATCTCTCCAGCAAATACTTGTGGTTTGCGACAATGCAAACAAGTATACTGGCATTAGTAATAATGAAAAATGCAGCCTTAGATGCTTCAATGCATCTATCCAATCCCTACTATCTTTCAAGATTTATTTGCTTTGAAAGTCGAAGTTGCCATAGTGTAATCCATCCTTCACCAACAGGATCTCCGTCCATTTTAACATTAAGTTCAACGCCATTCACGAAAGCTGTTCCGAGTTCCCATCCTTTGCTAAACTTAAAGAGATAACCAATTTCGAAAGTGGGTTGAACCACCATAATTTTTGTAGTTCCACTAGAAATGACCTCGGAAGAGTCTTTCCAATGTACAGCTATAGACCATAGGTCTGCTCGGGCTCCTAAATATAGTCCATTGCATGCTGGTGTTAGGTAATAGCGATAGCCCAAAGACCCCCCAAAACCAATACCGCGTTCATCATCATTTAACCCGCTAAAATCCTGTCTTCGGGTAATGTTACTTGCTATACGTGCATTAAAGCTATGGTGATTATTGTTGGGTGAATACTCTGCTTGTAGACCAATAATGTGCCCAGCTGGATAATAATTATACTCTGGGCCAACATACAACGAGCTATTCTGTCCTTGTACAGCAAGAAAGGAAATGAGTAAAAAGGCACTAAAACAAATAAGTCGCATGGTTGTCAAATGTACGAAAACAAAAAAACCCACAAGCTTAAGCTCGTGGGTTTTTAAAAGTTTTAGAAATAAACTACTACCAATCGTCATCATCAATGAATGGAGTAGCATCACAAGTTCTTTTCAGATCATCGATTAGCCTATTCATTTGATTGTTAGTTGCCATTAAAATTTTATCGTTGTTTTTAATGTTTTGTTTCGCAGTCATGTAGTATTCCATGTATGTTCTTACTTCGGCTTTACCACCAACAGAGTTAGGCTCTACATGTACAAAGTTGTTAAACTTGTATCTGTAACGCTCATCTTTAAAGCGAATTTCCATGTCAAATTGAATGACACCTGCTGTTGTTTTAGCGTATTTGTTAAGTTCAACCACTAAAGGCATTACTACAATTGCTTGAATTGTTTTTCCTTCTCGTCCTTTAAGGTCTTCACCAGCTTCTTCAATCATTTTCTTTGCTTCTTTAGCACCAAATTGTTGGGCCATCCAAGCACGAGCTCTAGCGTATAGTGAATCAGAAATTGAGTAATCTTCTCCACCTAGATCTAAAAATCTATCTGGAACGATTACTTCTACAATTTCAACAAATGTTATTAGTTCAGCAGCCGAATCGTAAGGCATGCCTGTAAATCGTTCATAAGGTTTTGCTTCTACTTTCGGTCTAGCAGTACGAACATAATCTTGTTGTCCGCCACCGAAGTCAAAACTACCATCACCGCCACCCCAGTCGTCGCCACCCCAGTCGTCTGTTGAAGCAGAATCGCCAAGAGTACCAGCACCAGCACCAGCATCATAATCATAGTCGTCAGTAGAGCTTGCGTCACCAGAGTCATCCCATGAATCACCAGAGTCATCCCATGAATCACCGGAGTCATCCCAAGTTTGAGCATTTGCTAAAATGCCGATAAAACCAATTGCAAATAGAGTAAGAAGTAACTTTTTCATATTTTATAATAGTTCAAAAAGCCTGCCATAAATTTAGTTGCTGACTTTTTAAGGAGAACGAAAATAGCATAAATTTTATTTTGACCAAATAACTTGATTGTTAATTTAAAAAAGACTGTAAAATTTTTAGGTTCTAAGATATTTAGATTGAGAATACTTTCTTTGTATTTCATGAGAAAAGGAATTATCTATCTGGGTTTACTGCTAGCAGTGGTGAGTGGCTGTATTAACAAGGGGTCTGAATCAAAAAACAATCCCGTATTATTAAGTAAAGATGCACATTCGTATGCCAACATTAATGAGGTTAGAATCGAGCATATGAGCCTTAACCTTAATGCCAATTTTGATAAAAAAATATTGGAAGGATGGGTGCGTTTGGATGTGAATAACTGGACCAAAAGCACCAAACTTATTCTCGATACTAGAAACTTGTCTATAAATGAGATTATTCTAGATAATGGAAAAGCCGCTGAGTTTGCGTTAGGAGTAAAATCCGAAACATTTGGACAACCTCTTACTATTACGGTAGAACCAAATACAAAATCGGTAACGATAAAATATGCCACAAGTCCTGATGCTGATGCACTCCAATGGCTGAGCCCTGCTCAAACCTTAGGAAAGAAGCATCCCTTTTTGTTTAGCCAATCTCAAGCAATTTTAGCTAGAAGTTGGATTCCTTGCCAAGATGGTCCTGGGGTTAAATTTACGTATGATGCTACAATTAGTACTGATCCGGATTTATTGGTATTGATGAGTGCAAAGAACGGAACATCTAAAAATAGCGATGGAATATATAAGTTTACCATGGATCAGCCGGTAAGCTCATATCTGATGGCAATCACTATTGGAGACCTAGAATTTCAATCCACAGGTAGAAATTCTGGTATTTATGCAGAGCCAGAAATGCTGGCAAAAAGTGTTTGGGAGTTGGCAAGTATGCAAAGCATGATTGACAGTGCAGAAGCATTATACGGAGAGTATGCATGGGGTCAATATGATGTTGTTATTTTACCTCCAAGTTTCCCATTTGGTGGCATGGAAAATCCTAGATTAACTTTTGCAACACCAACCATCATTTCGGGAGATAGAAGTCTGGTTGCTTTAATTGCTCATGAACTTGCTCATAGTTGGAGTGGAAACCTTGTGACCAATGAAACATGGAATGATTTCTGGTTAAATGAAGGCTTTACTGTCTACTTTGAACAACGGATTATGGAAAAGGTGTATGGTTCCAAATACGAAAGGATGCTAACTAAATTAGGCATGGGAGACTTGAAACACACCATAGAGAAGTTGAATAAGAAAGGGAAATCGGAAGAAACGCACCTTTATTTAAATCTTGATGGGCGAGATCCAGATGATGGATTAACCGACGTTGCCTATGAAAAAGGAAGATTTTTTTTACAAACCATAGAAGAAACAGTTGGTAGAAAGCGATTTGATATTTTTCTGAAAGAGTATTTCAACACGTTTGCGTTTAAGCCGATGAATACAGAACGTTTTATTTCATATTTGAAAGGTAATCTACTACAAGACCCAGAAGAGTTGGCAAAAGTGAGAATTGATGATTGGATTTATGGGCCAGGCATTCCTTCGAATGTTCCTGATGTTTATTCCGAAGAATTGGATCGCGTTGAGCTAGCAATTTCTCAATTTAACAACAATAGAAAAAAGGCATCTGATCTTGATACTGCAGGGTACACTACACACCACTGGTTGTACTTTTTAAGAGGGTTAAAAAACCTTAATCTAGAGAAAATGAAAGAGCTAGACAATACTTTCGCTTTTACCGCAACTGGAAATGCTGAGATTGCCTGTGACTGGTTTAAGCATTGTATTGATAATAATTATAAGGATGCATTTCCTGCAATAGAGGAGTTTTTAACTTCTGTAGGAAGAAGAAAGTTTCTAGAACCTTTGTACGAAAAGCTGGCGGAATCGGAAGAGAATAAGCTGTGGGCTAAGAATGTATATGTGAAAGCTCGACCCGGATATCATTCTGTGAGTTATAATACGATTGACGAAATCCTAAAATAATTTGTAACTTTTTTAGCTAACTTCGTCAAATACTTATAAACCAATTAAATTAACGAATGAAAAAAATCACCAAATTGGGTTTTTTAGCATTGGCAGGCATTATTTTATTTGCCACATCATGTAAAAAAGACCCATCAGCAAAAATCCAAAAAACATGGAAGCTAGAAAACTATGAATCTGTTGAAGCAGATAGTGTAGCAGTAGCTCAAATAATAAATGACGGATTGACCTTCACTTTTTCAAAAAACGGATCGTATAATTACACAGGATCTAAAACTGGTTCAGGTTCTTATGAAATAAACGAAGCGGGTACATCAATGACCACAACAGAAGATGGGAAGACAGATATGTACGAAGTGTTGTTAACAGACAACAACTTGCAGTTAACACAAGGGAAAGAAATAATGAAATTTACAGCTACAAAATAAAATTATGGGATTATTTGATTCATTTAAAAAGAAAGTAAAAGAAACATCAGAGGAAATTAATCCTCTGCATAAAATTTTAACAGACGCCAATCTTGGTATTGATAACCTGCAAGTTGCCAATGCAAATGGAACAGTTACGGTAACTGGTACTGCTCAAGATGGTGAAGCAATTGCCAAAATGGAAGAGCTTTTAACAGCCAATGGCGTGCTTTCTGTTACCAACAAAGTTGGGATAGCAGATCTATCACATTTAGGCATTAAGTACAGAGTAACAACCAATTCAAGCAACTTGAATTGCAGAAAAGGTCCGAGTACTGATAATGAAATTGTTGGAAAGTTTCCAAAAGATACCATTGTGCAGTTGGTTAAGAAGCACAATGCTACTTGGCACAGGGTAAGAAATGATGAAATCGAAGGATTTTGTCATACAGACTACCTTAAACAAGTACAGAATACGTAAAACCAATTAAATCAAATTAGAAAGATGGCTTCGGTCATCTTTTTTTTTGTTTGCTGATGTAAAATACCAAGTTATTTTTGCAGCTGTTTCTAAGGAGACACAATAATATCTAACCGGGCCTATAGCTCAGCTGGTTAGAGCACCTGACTCATAATCAGGTGGTCCCTGGTTCGAGTCCAGGTGGGCCCACTAATAA
>CBDUEX010000162.1:0-4907 GCA_965366305.1 uncultured Bacteroidia bacterium
ATGTTTTCATCTCGAACGCCTGTTGCTTTTAAGCCATCTTCAACTACTCTCATCATAGCACTAGGACCACACGTGTAATACAAGGCTGTTGGATAGTTGAGACCCAGCTCTTGTCGAATTAGTTCAGAAACCCTAGCTTCTGATAAAAACCCGGTATATCCATCCCAATTTGCTGGTGGATTATCTAAGCTATAAAAAACGGTGAAGTTCTCATTCGCCTCTTCCAATTGTTTCAATTCTTCCTTAAAAATGATGCTCTCGGCGTCTCTGTTGGCATAAAAAAGAAAACATTTACTATTTGGTTCGGTTAGCAATACCGTCTTTATAATGCTAATTAAAGGGGTAATTCCACTTCCTCCTCCAAATAAAAAGTAATTGTTTGAAGCATTTGAATCTGGATCTATCGTAAACTTTCCCATTGGCGGCATTACGTCTAGTACATCGCCAGCTTTTAGGTTACTGTTTAAATAGGTGCTCATTCTTCCATCTTCTACCTGCTTAACTGCAATGGTTGGATTACTCTGAGTAACTGGGCTTGAACAAACAGAATACGATCTCCTAACTTCTTCGCCATTTATAACAATGCTAAAAGTAAGGTATTGACCCGCTTTGTATTGAAACTGTGATTTGATTTCTGAAGGAATGTCTAATGTTATGCTAACTGCATCTTCAGTTTCTCTCTTTACACTTAAAACTGGAATTGAATAAAATCCTGCTGGCATTATTTTGTTATTAATTTTTCTAATATTTCGACTGCATTAGTGGCAGCCCCTTTTCTTAAGTTATCTGCAACAATCCAAAGGTTAATTGCATTGGGCAAAGATTCATCTTTTCTGATTCTTCCCACCATAACTTCATCTTTATTCATAGCTTGTAGAGGCATTGGATATTGATTTTTGGCAACATCATCTACTACCAAAATACCTTCGCAAGCATTTAATATTTCTCGTACTTGAAGCACACTAGCTTCCTTTTCAAACTCAATATTGATTGACTCTGAGTGACCTCCTACTACTGGAACTCTAACTGCTGTAGCTGTAATTGCAATGGAATTGTCTCCGAGTATTTTTCGTGTTTCGTGCACCAGTTTCATTTCTTCTTTGGTGTAGCCGTTTTCTAAGAAAACATCACAATGAGGAATACAATTCTTATCAATAGGATAATTGTAAACCATATTATCCGACTTGCCATGCTTTCGCTCATCTTCCATTTGTTCTACCGCAGCCTTACCTGTTCCTGTAACTGATTGGTAGGTTGAAATGACTAGCCGTTTAATTTTAAACTGTTTATGAAGCGGAGCTAAAGCCATTACCATTTGAATTGTAGAGCAATTTGGATTAGCAATTATTTTATTCTCTTCTCCAATTGAATCTATGTTGATTTGTGGCACCACCAAAGGGCAATTTTCATCCATTCTCCAAGCTGAAGAGTTATCTATAACCACAACGCCCTTCTCCGCAAATTTTGGTGCCCATTCAAGTGAAGTGCTCCCACCTGCTGAAAACAAAGCGTAATCCAAAGGCTTAGCTAATACTTTTTCTAAAGTTGTTGTTTTGTATGATTTGCCTCTATAAAAAATTTCTTTTCCCTCAGATGCGATGCTCGCTACCGGGTATAGGTTCTCTATTTCAACATTTCTTTCTTCCAAGATCTGCAACATGGTTCTACCAACCATACCTGTTGCACCTACTATGGCTAAGTTCATATTCTTTCTGGTATTCTGCTTACTATGTTCAAACTTCGTCCACTTAAGTTTGCTTGTAACTTAAGGTCTTTAACAAGGCCTTTTAGTTGATCTAAATATAAGGATTGAAACCCGTCTGACAGTGCGTTCTCTGGCTGATTGTGAACTTCAATCATCAAACCATCTGCACCCGCTGCTATAGCCGCAAGAGACATTGGTTTTACTAAACTGCGTTTACCCGTTCCTTGACTTGGGTCTGCAATAACTGGCAGGTGGCTAAGTTCTTTAACTAAGGGTATAGACGCAATATCCATTGTATTTCTAACCGAAGTATCAAATGTTCGTATTCCTCTTTCGCAAAGAATAACATTCTCGTTTCCTCCTAATAAGATGTATTCTGCTGCAAGTAACCACTCGTTAATTGTAGAAGACATTCCTCTTTTCAA
Source organism: uncultured Bacteroidia bacterium (assembly GCA_965366305.1). GTDB lineage: Bacteria > Bacteroidota > Bacteroidia > NS11-12g > UBA9320 > UBA9320. Next base: position 2,131 of record CBDUEX010000162.1, read on the forward strand.
CAAAATTGGTTTATCTATTTTGCCCAATTCTTTTAAAAATTGGTAGTTTTTCATATTACGTGAACCAACTTGTAAGATGTCGGCATAGGGATAAACTTCTTCAATAAGAGATGTATCTAAGACTTCTGTTACAACCTTTAAGTCATATTTTTTAGAAGCATTATTTAAAATGCGTAGACCTTCTTTTTGTAAGCCCTGAAATGCATATGGAGAAGTTCTTGGCTTATATGCCCCACCTCTAATGTATTTAATCCCAATTTCTGAAATATGGTTTGCTATTTCGTATAATTGTTCTTCTGACTCCACAGCACATGGCCCTGCAATTAAGCATAGGTCAGTGCCTCCAATTGTATCATTCCCTACGGTTATAATACTGTCCTCGTTTTTATTATGTCTTGAGACTAGTTTAAAATCTGACATCGCTACAAAATAAACAGATAGTTTTTAATTCAGTTTGGTATATGTGACAGAAACTTTAATTCCACCATTTGTTGGGTCCGTATTTAGCACAGCTCTAGAAGGCGTTATTGGAAAATCTGAAGGAACAGAAATATAAAATCCCCTAAAATCGTTGTTTCCACTTTTTATGTACTCATCCACTAATTGCTGCAAGTGTCTGTTGAAGTGAAACTCATATTTGTTTTCACTCGAAACATACGTTCCTCCGTAATTATGATATCCTACCCAATCGTTCGGTGTAAATAAAAAGTCAATGTAATCGATTATCGAAACGCTTCTATCGCTTCCTGCAGAATCTGGCTGAAGTAATGTTAACCGAATAGGTTCTTTAAAATCTGAGGTTACTGTACTTAGGTCTAATTTTACTTCCAGCTTTGCTTCATTAATTACAATTTTTTCTCCTTTTAAAATAATAGAATCAATTCCAGGAACATCTACTCTTACCTTAGCACCGCCCAAAGATTGAACGTATGTTAGGTTGTATGTGCCACCTGGATTACTTTTTTGACTTGTAATATTGCTTGGCTGAGAAATAATATCATAATAATTAATTCGCTCAGAGATGTTTCCCATTGGCATTTTAAAAGACATCGTATCATCATAATACAGGGTCAGATTAGAGCTGCTATTGAATGCCTCTACCCCTACAATTATTCCGTCACCAGAAATTACTGATTTAGGAACAAGAACCAACCCTTTTAAATAAGCTAAAAGGTCATCATTACTATTAAATATTGTTGCTGATTGATCTAACAACTCTTGGCCAAAAGTATTGTCTAACCTAAACCTAAGTTGAGGTGCTAGTCGAGATGTGTCTCCATTGAACTGAACAGAAACGCTGTCGAAGAAATAAAGACTACCTGTAAAGGTTCCTACTTTAGTTCCTAACATGGGATCAAAGTTTGAAAAGTATTGTTTTTTAGACTCAACTGTTTCATCAAGTTTGAAAACTTCAATCTCAATTACCGAATTTAAATCGCCATACCGCAACACATTTTCAACTCCGCCTAAAATTTGTGCTTTATCATACTTTAGAGTAAGCGTAACCGAATCAATTATTTTTGATGTAAAGTCAGACCCAAACTCAATTAATGTAGGTTGAACTATTAAATTAGCCCTGCTTTGACCAAATTCTGGGTCATTTAAAATCCCCAATATGTTGGTGTTTAACGAGTCTGTTTTAAGTGAGTCTTCATTTACTGTTCTGCAAGTGATATCAATAAAGTTCTCTGTAATTGCTCCTTTTAATCCGCCGTTTTGAGGAATAAATCCAAGCCCAATATCCGAGCTCTCTTTCTTACAACCGAAAAAAATGAGCAAAAAGAAAAGGGGCAATAACCCCTTAGCTCTTATGTTTTTAAATTTTAGTGTCACTTTTGTTAATTTCCAGATAATAATGAATTATAAAAATTCAAATAATTGTCTGCTAGTTCATCGTTTGAGTGATTTAAAATTGGTTTTTGAAAATCAGTCAGCTTTTGTTCAACCTCTGGGTTAATGTCATCGCATCGAACAACAGCGTCTGCATGAGCAATTCCGCCCATATGCAAACTTGTGCAGTCTGCTTTTGCAAAAGGCTCCATTTCTTGATCTTCGATATAATTTAAACCTGCTTTACGCATGAAGTCGGTACCTAAGTCTTCTTTGAAATCGTTTTCATAAACTGAATAAACAATTTTAGCATTTGAGAATACTGGTTCGTCTTTATAAAGCGTCTTTAAATACAATGGTATTAAACTGGTCATCCATCCTTGACAGTGAATGATGTCTGGATACCATCCAAGTTTTTTAACCGTCTCTAAAGCTCCCTTACAAAAGAAAATTGTTCTCTCGTCATTGTCTTCAAAGAAGTTGTCGTCTTGATCATTGTAAACGAATTTTCTGTGAAAGAAATCTTCGTTGTCTAAGAAATAAACCTGCATCTTAGTGTTTGGAATAGATGCAACTTTAATTGTAAGTGGGTTGTCGTTGTCGTCTATGGTAATATTCATACCCGACAATCGTACAACTTCATGTAATCTGTTTCGTCTTTCGTTAATGACTCCGAAACGAGGAACTAATATCCTAACTTCGTTGTCTTTCTCTTGAATTTTTTGTGGTAAATATCTAGCAATTTCTGCTAAAGGTGTATCTCCGTCTAAAAATGGTCTCATTTCTGAGGAGATAAAAAGAATTTTTTTTCTTTCCTGTGTATTATCCATAGAACGTCTTAATGTTTTACAATTGCAAAGATACCAACATAATGGTTGATATTCGTACAACGTAACTCTTGTTTATTAAGTATTTTTTGTGTATATGCATATAATAAAATCTGCCCC
>CBDUEX010000163.1:0-4904 GCA_965366305.1 uncultured Bacteroidia bacterium
GGTGTAGATTTAACCATGTCTGGTCATAGCCATAGTTATGAGAGAAGTGGATTTATTAAAGGTCATTATGGTACTTCTGCAACATACAGCACTGCATCGCATCAAATACAAAGTGGGTTTGGAAGAATGCCAGGATCTGGATCTCTTACCAATGATTGTGCATACGAAAAAACAAGCGAAGGTTCAAGTGCTGGTGACGGTGCAATATATTGTACTGCAGGAAGCAGCAGCAAGAAAGGTACTTATGCCAATGACCACAATGCAAATATTGTTAATCTGAATGAATATGGATCGGTTTACGTAGAAGTGAACGATAACAAGTTGAGTTACTACTTTTTAGAAGATGATGGTGATACAACTGATTATTTACAAATTCTGAAAGATACCGATTTTGATAGTACACACGTGTTAACAGATAGTACGGTAACACTAACAGCTAGCTGGCCAGAAGGTCCTTATTTATGGAGCAATGGAGCTACAACAAGAAGTATTACTACAACCTTAGGGGATGATTCTACGTTCTATGTTCAAAACATAGCCGGAAGTACGCCGTGTATGATTGACTCGTTTAGAGTTGATTTTCCTACATTGGTGCGATATCCTTTTAGTGAAATCGATACTACAGGATTAACATATTCGGATGCAGATGGAAATACCGTGATTCGAGCATCTGATAGAACAGCTGCAGATGCAAATGGGTGGTATTACTACTGTAATAACCAAGATCCAAATTCATTGATTTTTGCAGTTAGAAACAGTTTAACAAGTGGAAATAGCTTGCCAATTGATAACGTAATTGATTTTGTAGAAGTACGAAAAGCAAATATTTATGATCGACTGAAAATGGGCACCGATTCATTTAGAGGTATCATGCCTTTTGATTGGAATATTGGAACGCTAACTCAACCTAATGGGAATATGGATATTAAGTTCTATTTCGACCCAAATGATTTAGCAGACTTTACTGCGGTAATGGATTCCATTGAAGCTACTAATGGTGCTCTAGTAAGTACGAGAGAATGGTTTAAGGCAAATCAAGGCTCTAACATTAGTTTCTTAAACAGCGATATAACTATCGATTCTGTTGCAAACAGCACCGATTTAACGACGTTACTTGTTGCCGCTCCTGATTATACCACAGGAATAGGTTCAACCGATGGAGTTTCATGGGTTGGTCCAGGAAACGGTAGAAACTATATTCAATTTAATGGTTTAAGTAGCTTCTCAGGTGGTACATTAGGTCAAACTCTATTTGATCCTTCTCCTGTACCTGTAAACTGGTTGGCCATTCGAGCTTCTTGGTTGGGTGGAAATGCTGAATTAATCTGGCAAACTGCTCAAGAAAATGATAATGAATACTATGCAGTAGAACGTAAAAATTCTGCAAATGAGTTTATAGAAATTGGACGAGTTGCTGGAAATGGAAATAGCGGTTCAATTAACACCTACCAGTTCACAGATAAAGAAGCTTCAAGACAGCCGAATGAAAAAATTACTTACAGAATCAAACAAGTAGATTTTGATGGCAAGTATTCTTACTCAGATGTTGTTAGCTTAACAAAGGAAAGTATCAATGTGGTTTCTATTTATCCAAACCCAACCAAAAATAATGTAACTATCGATATCGATGAAAGTATTTTAGTTGATGAATTGTATGCTCAAGTGTATGATTTAGATGGTAAACTTTTAGTGAAGCAACATATTACTACTTCTGGTAGTCATACTATTGACTTAAGCGAATTAGCATCGGGTCAGTACATTGTGGTATTAAACTCAAACGAGAAATTATACACCTATAGATTGATAAAAGAATAGAAAGAAAATATACGGCTTTCTGTCTATTTAAGGAAAGGCCCTCTTCAGTTTACTGAGGAGGGCTTTTTTGTTGTTTATATACGGGAATAATTTACCTTAGCATTTTTACAAATGGATAGAATAATTATCAATGGATAGCATATTTTTATATAGTGTAATTTCATTACTTATTGGAATTGGTGTTACCGCATTATTACTTTATAACTTGGTTATTAAGAAGTATAAAGGAGTAGAAATCGATTTGAAGGAGCAAAATCGTTTGAAAGAAATTGAATTGTTGAACGAACGTAAAGTGCGTGAACAATTGAGTAGTGAACTCATTGCTACAAAATCAGACTTAAACCACACGCATACTCGGCTTACAGAGCAAAAGGAAGAACTTGAAAACCTCAACCTTAAACTCTCCAAAGATTTTGAAAACATAGCCAATAAAGTGGTGTACCACAATAGCAAGGTGATGCAAGAAAAGCACGAGGAAAAGTTGATGGCTATGCTTAATCCCTTCAAAGACAAAATTGAAAACTTTGAACGAAAAGTAGACGAAACGCATAAGGAAAACATAAAAGAGAATCAAAGCTTAAAGGAGCAGATCAACCAACTGAAAGACTTAAACAAGTCGATGAGCGATGAAGCTCGAAACCTAACTTCTGCTCTTAAAGGTGACAAGAAGCTTCAGGGTGATTGGGGAGAACACAAATTGGAGCGAATTTTACAAGCAGCTGGTTTAGAAAAGGAAATACACTATCGCAAACAAGTAAATCTGAAGGATGAACATAACAACAATTTCCGTCCTGATTATATAATCTATTTACCAGATGACAAAAATTTAATTGTAGATAGTAAAGTGAGTTTGGTTGCTTACGAACGGTTTTACAACTCAGAAAATCTTCAAGATGGGAAGGTTTTAATTGCTCAACATGTAAAAGCCATAAAAGATCATATTATGAGTTTGTCCAATACCAATTACAGTGAGTTACTAGGAATAAATTCTCCTGATTATGTAATTATGTATATGCCAATTGAAGCAGCTCTTGGTTTGGCCATGACAGAGGATACCAGTCTTTTTGAGTTTGCATTAAGCAAGAACATTGTATTGGTTTCTAATAACACGCTTTTAGCCACGCTAAAGACCGTTTCCTTTATCTGGAGACAAGATATGCAGAATAAGAATGCGATTGAAATAGCACGCCAAGGGGGAGCATTGTACGATAAGTTTGTTGGTTTTGTGGAAACACTCATCGGAGTAGGTAAGAAAATGAAGGATGCAAAAGATGGTTACGATAAAGCGATGAATCAACTTACAGATGGAACAGGGAATCTGGTGAGAAGATCAGAACAACTTAAAAAACTTGGAATAAAAACTACAAAGGCTTTGCCAGATAAGCTTATCGATAGGAGCGAGTAGAGCAAAAAAAAGCCCTTCTGCATTTGCAGAAGGGCTTTTTTAATGTTTTATAATTAGTTAAGTAAAAACTTAACAGGAAGACGATAACGCATGTTTACTGCTTTGTCTCTTTGTTTCGCTGGCTTCCATTTTCCGGAAGTGCTTTTAATCACACGAATTGCTTCTTCTTCAAGACCAAATCCTCGTCTCTTACTGATTACCTTAGGGTCAACAACGTTGCCGTTTTTATCTACGATAAACATTACCATAACTGTACCTTGGATATCGTTTTCTTGTGCCATTAACGGATAGTTGGTGTTCTCAGCAAGATATCTTCTAAATCCATCTACTCCACCGTCAGCAAATTCTGCTTTTTCGGCAACGTCATAGATTTCAAGTACTTCATAGGTGTCTTCTGGCTCCTCATCTTCATCCTTCTCCTCATAAATCTCCATTTCCTCATCTTGACTTGTTTCTGTATCGTCAATCTCAGGATTATCTTCTTCAATTTCTACCTCGTCGTCTACCACTTCAATTTCAGGTGGTGGTGGAGGTGGAGGTGGCTTCTTTTCTTGTACCGTGTTTTCTTGTACAATAATGTCTTCTTCTATAATGATGTTTTCAACTTCGGCTACTTTGTCTCCATACACTTTATAAGAAAATGCTCCAAAGACCACAAGTAAAGACAAAGTTAGACCTACCAAAAAGAAATCGAACCTTTTGTTCTTTTTTATAATAGTTCTTTTTAAAAATACTTGTGTATCTAAAATAAAGCCCTGTTGTAATGTAATTTAAATCTATAGATTTAGAATGTGTTGTTTCTTTGGAATCAGTATCTTCATAATTCTGACCTCTTTTCTGATAGCCAATTTCTGCTAAAAACCCAATTGGAGGCGTAATATTATAGCCAATCTTACCAGTAAAACCATAGCCAACAGTAAATTTATGAGCGGGATCAAACGTGCCCAATCCACTCCATTTGACTCCATATATATTCTGATTCGCAACAGTAGTAGATCCTACATTTGCAGAAAATCCAGAATAAAATCCCTTCTGAGCATAAGTACCAATTTGAATACAGCTCAAGAACAATATTAGAATGAATAGCTTTTTTCTCAATGAAAATATTTTAGGTACCAAAAATAAGGTCTTTCTATCAAAGAGATGTTAAAGCGATTAATTAAGTTGCGTTGCCAGCAATATAAAGCGAAAAACTAATCTCTTTTTATATTTATTTTTTACTTAATATGTTTGATTTTTTGTATAACTTTAATAAGACCTGTAGTGAAGAAAAAAATAATTCTAAAAAATCTATGGAATAATTAAAAATCCTTGCTCTATACTGTTAAGCAGAGAGCATTATTTCTAAAATTATTCATTATGGAATTTTTTAAATATTACTCTACAATTTTATTCTATCTTTTTATTGCCCATAATTCCTATGCTCAAAGTTTCGGAATTGGCACAGATAGTCCCGACCCACAAGCCATTATGGAATTGCAATCCACTTCGCAAGGGTTTCTAACACCACGGATGACAACAGCACAAAGGAACGCCATTGGCGTTGTTTTTGGCCAAGATGATGGATTATTGATTTACAATATATCTACCGACCAGTTTAATTATTGGGATGGAACCCAATGGGTTGTAATGCCAGATTTATCTGCTGATGATGATTGGACAAGAGGTACAGGAGTAATGTATC
>CBDUEX010000164.1:0-4855 GCA_965366305.1 uncultured Bacteroidia bacterium
TTGCTAAAAAATATGGAGTAAAGGCCTATCCGACTCAAGTAATTCTTGATGGTGATGGAAATTTAGTCGCGAAGAATGTGGGGTACCTTAAACCAAAGGAACTTCTCAAATTTGTAAAGTAATTTACTTTAAGTTATCAATTAAAAAAGTCCAGCAATTGCTGGACTTTTTTTTATAAGTAAGTATTTATTGAGTTGTATTTTATTCAATAGTTGAACTGCATCCCCCTCCGGCATGACACACTTTATTTTGATTTGCCACCTTAACACCATCGATTAAAATTTCGGTTTGGATATAATGTGTTTTACCATCTTTAGGTGAAACAAAAAGTAACACTTTATCGTCGGGCTTTAAAACAGTTTTTTTCTCTAAATAGAATTCATCTTTAAATTCTGGATTTTCTTGCCATATGAGTTCTCCTCCTCTATCAATAAAAGCAGAAACATAACACTCTGTATCACATGTTGCTTTAAACTCAATTTTATTAAGAGGTGTGCTTTCTTCTTTAGCACATGAAAATAATATCGTTAGAACCAAGCCATAAAAAATAAGGTTTTTCATAAAAGTATTTCTTAAGAGACGCCTTTTGCTCAAAAAACGTTGCACAGGCCCTTGGTTGAGCGAGAATAAATCAGTTCTTCATTCCCACCATTTCCAGCTCAACTCCTCCATATGCAGAAGCAATTTCACTAAAACTACTCCAATAACTTCCATAGATTTTTGATGCTTTCGCCAATACTAATAAATCTACCAAAGCAGACTCAATATGGGCTGGTTTGCTCCTTTTAAGTCCAACCGGAAAGTGCACAATTCTTGACCCAAACTGCTGTTGAAGTTGCTTCAAGTCTTTAAGTCCATCGGTGCAGACGTAAAACTTTGATTCACTTTTAGTTAACTCCTTTGTGAGACACTCGATGAAGGCTTGAATTGTGCTAGTTTTAGTAGCAATTTCATTGTCCCCTCTTCGAATATGAACACCTATAAATTGTGATCCTAATAAGGTTAATCGATGGGCGATTCTTTCTGCAATAGATTCTTGTGGAACAAGGTATGCCAAGTGACTTTCGTCGCCGTAAAACTGCTCACACGTATCAATAAATACCGTTTCAAAATCTTGAATTAGCTTAACAAAATCACTTTTAATTTTATTGATACTTCTTATTTCAGAATCGCCAATTTGAATGTCGAAATCACTTCCAAAATTCTGATAGTATGCTTTTCTTTTTTTTAAACCCCATCGATTATACTTCGAAATATAACGTTGCTCAACAATTTTTATCCCTTCAATTGGGCGAAACAAACGTGCATATGAACAGTTTAGTTCTTGTTTATTTATCCAAATAACTTCAACCTCATTTCTTAGTCGTTTCGACAAAGCAACACACGATGCTAAAACCCGCATTCTGTTCCCTAAACCACCATTTGCTTTTACGACAACTCTCATCCTCTTTTTACACTACAAATTAGCGTTCTATTTTATTACCTTTGCCCACTTTATTTAAACAAACTATGTCATCAATGGCAAACGCCAATAATTATAAGCAATACAAGCAACTTGACGTTCCAAGTACTGAAAAGGAAGTTTTAAAATTCTGGAAGGAAAATGATGTCTTTGCTAAGAGTGTAGATAACAGAGAAAAAAGCAAGTCTTTTGTTTTTTATGAAGGCCCTCCTTCTGCTAATGGAATGCCTGGTATTCACCATGTTATCAGTCGCTCAATTAAAGATGTATTCTGCAGATACAAAACATTACAAGGTTTTAAAGTTGCTCGAAAAGCAGGTTGGGATACACATGGCTTGCCAATTGAATTGCAAGTAGAAAAGTCGTTGGGAATTACCAAAGAAGACATTGGAAAAACAATAAGTGTTGAAGAATACAATGCAGCTTGTAGAAGAGATGTTTTAAAATTCAAAGACAAGTGGGATGAATTAACTGAAAAAATTGGTTACTGGGTTGACTTAGACAATCCATATGTCACATACGAAAACAAATACATAGAATCGGTTTGGAATCTATTAAAACGACTTCACGATAAAGGATTTTTATATAAAGGACACACCATTCAGCCGTATTCACCAGCAGCCGGAACAGGATTAAGCTCTCACGAATTAAATCAACCGGGTACCTATAAGAATGTTAAAGACACCACCGTTGTTGCTCAGTTTAAACTGCCAAACCCGGGAGATTTAGACTTAGATTTCAATTGGGGAGATACTTTTTGTATTGCTTGGACTACCACTCCTTGGACCTTGCCAAGTAACACTGCCCTAGGTATCGGACCCAAAATTGATTACAGCGTTGTGAAGACCTACAATCAGTACACGTTTGAAAAAATTACTGTAATTCTGGCCTCTAAATTGGTGTCAAAGTATTTTCCTGAAAAAAATGCAGCACTAACACTAGAAGAATACAAAGGTGGAGACAAAGCCATACCATTTGAAATCGTTAAAGAATTCAAAGGTTCACATTTAGTTGGTCAAAAGTATGAGCAGTTGATGCCCTACCAACAACCCGAAGATGGAAAAGCATTTGAAATAATTGCAGCAAATTTCGTAACCACTGAAGACGGAACTGGAATTGTACACCTCGCCCCTAGCTTTGGTTCTGATGACTACATTGCAGCAAAGCAAAATGGCATTGGATCATTAACATTGGTAGATAAACAAGGAAAATTTATTGAGGGAGTTGGAGAATTTTCAAATCTTTACGTAAAAAATTACAAAGATGAAGATGAAAACGCAGATGGTTATATGTCTGCTGATGTTAAAATAGCCATCAAGCTTAAAACAGACAACAAAGCTTTCAAAGTTGAGAAATACGAGCACAGCTATCCACATTGCTGGAGAACAGATAAGCCTATCCTCTATTATCCTTTAGAAAGTTGGTTTGTAAAAACCACTGCCGTTAAAGATAGACTAATCGAATTAAACAAAACGATTAATTGGAAGCCTGCAAGTACAGGTGAAGGACGTTTTGGAAATTGGTTGGAAAACCTGGTAGATTGGAATTTAAGTAGAAGTAGGTATTGGGGAACACCACTTCCAATTTGGCGAACAGCCGATGGCGAACAAGAAATTTGCATTGGATCCATCGAGGATTTAAAAAACGAGGTAGATAAGTCTGTGAAAGCAGGATTTATGCCTTCAAACACCATCAACGACGACTTTGATTTACATCGTCCCTTCATTGATGATATTATTTTAGTTTCTGAAGACGGACAACCAATGAATCGCGAAACAGACTTAATTGATGTTTGGTTCGATTCTGGTGCCATGCCGTATGCTCAGCTCCATTATCCATTTGAAAACAAGGAATTAGTAGACGATAGAATTAACTACCCTGCAGACTTCATTGCTGAAGGTGTGGACCAAACGAGAGGATGGTTCTTTACACTTCATGCTATTTCTGTAATGCTAAACGACAGTGTTGCATATAAAACTGTAATGGCTAATGGATTGGTGCAAGACAAGGCAGGAAATAAAATGTCGAAGTCAAAAGGAAACACTATTGATCCTTTTATGGCGGTAGACAAATATGGGGCAGATATCATTCGATGGTACATGTTGAGCAATGCCTCACCATGGGATAACCTCAAATTTGACCTTACAGGCTTAGACGAAACCAAACGAAAGTTCTTTGGAACGCTTCATAATACCTATGGTTTTTATGCCTTGTATGCCAATATTGATGGTTTTACGAATTCAGAACCACAAGTTCCTATTGAAAAGCGAGCAGAACTCGATCGATGGATTTTATCTAAACTAAATTCATTAAGCAAATTGGTGGAAGAGGAAATGGACAATTATGAGCCTACCCGATCTACTCGTGCTATACAGAGCTTTGTAATTGACGACTTAAGTAATTGGTTTGTTCGATTAAACAGAAGAAGATTCTGGAAAGGGGAGTTATCAGAAGACAAAATTGCGGCATACCAAACACTCTATACTTGCCTAGAAACAGTATGTAAGTTAATGTGCAGCTTTAGTCCGTTTTATGCCGACCAGTTGTATAGAGACCTAACATTTTCGAATCAGTCGATACACCTAACAGATTACCCGAAGTATAACCCAGCGTTAATCAATACCAACTTAGAAGATCAAATTGAGATCTCACAACGCATTACTTCGCTTATCCTAAGAATAAGAAAACTAGAAGGAATTAAAGTACGTCAGCCGTTGGCTAAAGTAATAATTCCTGCTTTGAGTGAAAGCTTTGCAACTAACTTGAGTAAAGTTCAAGATGTAATTAAAGCGGAAGTAAATATTAAAGAAATTGAAATCATTGATAAAGATTCTGATATTATTAAAAAGTCGGCGAAACCCAACTTTAAAGTATTAGGGCCCAAAGTTGGAGCAGACATGAAAGCAGTTACTCCATTTATTTTCAAATTCAATAACGATCAGATATCTACCTTAGAAAATGGCGAAGGGATCACCGTGCAAGCAAACGGCAATTCATATGAAATCACAAACGAGGACATAGAAATTGTTACTGCTGACATTCCCGGATGGCAAATAATGAGTGATGCAAATTATACGGTTGCATTGGATCTTGAATTAACAGATGAATTAAAAGTGGAAGGTGTTGCACGTGAATTGGTTAATAAGATTCAAAATCTGAGAAAAGACAAAGACTTTGAAGTAACTGATAAAATTAATGTAAAAATAGCCGAACACCCATACACCAATAAATCAATAAACACGTTTAATCAATATATTTGCGGGGAAATTTTAGCAAATGAGCTCTCAATCAGTCAATCTGTTATTGAAGATACTATTGATGTTGATGGGAACGAAATACAAATTCAATTAACTAAATAATAGACAAATGGCAGAAACACTTAGATATAGCGAC
>CBDUEX010000165.1:0-4854 GCA_965366305.1 uncultured Bacteroidia bacterium
CTCCTAATCGTTTTGAAACAGAATAGTAAGAACGGGAATCAGTGGCATCTACATCCGTCGGACAAACTATAACATCCGCACCAACAGATTTCAATGCATCTACTTTTTCTTTACTCTGTTTATCGGTGGTAACAAATATGCATTTGTATCCTTTTACAACAGCAGCAATTGCAAGCCCCATACCTGTGTTGCCACTTGTGCCTTCAACAATTGTTCCTCCCGGCTTTAATCTTCCATCTGCCTCCGCATCCAAAATCATTTTAAGTGCCATTCGGTCTTTTACAGAATTTCCTGGATTAGTCGTTTCAATCTTAGCTAAAACGATGCAGGGCAAGTCTTTCACTATCTTGTTTAATTTTACCAGAGGAGTGTTGCCAATGGTTTCCAAAACATTGTTGTAATACATTGAGGCAAAGGTACAAAGTGATGGTGTATTTTTGTAGAAATCGGTTCTATGATTCCAATTTTATTTTAAATCAGTAAAATTTAATCCGAAAAAGTCAAAAACACATCCAAAAATTTTAGGATAAATGGTCAGAAAATCGAGATTTGTGGCACTTTTTATATAAAAACATGAATAGAATATATACGTTAATTCTAGGGTTTGTAGCTTTAATAGGCACACAGTTTGCAAAAGCAGACGAGGGAATGTGGATTCCAGCTCTACTTACAGACAATCATGCAGAAATGCAACGACTTGGTCTTACGCTTTCAGCAGATCAATTGTACAGTGTAAACAATAGTAGCATGAAAGATGCGATTGTTAGACTAGGAAGAGGTTTTTGTACTGGTGAAATCATCAGTGATCAAGGACTAATCTTAACCAACCACCATTGCGGTTACAGTGCAATTCAGAAACTTAGTTCTCCTACAGCCAATCTTCTAAAAAATGGCTATTGGGCAAAATCAAAGTCTGAAGAAAAGTCAGCTGGTTTCTCTGTTTCGTTCTTAGTGAAAATTGTAGACATTACAGATCAAGTACTTGCTGGAGTAACAGATGCAAATAGAGCACAAACCGTAGCAAAAAATTCTTCTGATCTTAGAACTGAATTTTCGAATGATGGAGCTTATGATGTGGATATCAAGGAAATGTTTAGCGGAAACAAATACTTCGCTTATGTTTATGAAACATTTGGAGATGTTCGTTTAGTGGGAACACCACCTGAGTCTGTTGGTAAATATGGAGGAGATACAGATAACTGGATGTGGCCACGTCACACGGGTGATTTCTCTATGTTTAGAGTATATGCTGATAAAGATAATAAAGCAACTAAGGATTATGCTGAGGATAACATTCCTTACACGCCAAAGCACCATTTACCAGTTTCACTAAAAGGTGTTCAAAAAGGAGATTTCGCAATGATCTGGGGATTCCCAGGAAGCACTGATAGATATTTATCTTCTTATGGAGTTAAGTTGGCAACAGATAAAGACCAACCTTCTCGTGTAAAAATTAGAAGAGCAAAATTGGATATCTATGAAATTTACCAAGAACAAGATGAGGCTGTAGACTTAATGTATGCTGCTAAGCACGCTCAAGTGGCGAACTACTGGAAATACTTTATTGGTCAAACAAAAGGACTAAAAAGATTAAACATTTACGAGAAAAAACAAGCGGAAGAAAAAGCTTTCCAAGATTGGGTAAATGCAGGTGATGCGGCAAGAAAAGCAAAATTTGGTGAAGTAATTCGCATGTACCAAGATGCTTACAAAATATATGATGAGAAAACCTTAGCTCAAACCTATTGGATGGAAGCTAGTTATGGAATTGAGTTCACCGGTTACGGTTTTGGATTTGCAGGTCTTAAAGGATTGTACGAAGCATTAGGAAATGTCAAAGATGATTCTACTAAAGCTCTTATCCAGAATCAAATAACTGGAACTATTGGTGGTCTAACAGGTGCAACAGAAGGACACTTCAAAGATTATTACATGCCGCTTGATAGAGATGTAGCTAAACAAATGTTAACGTTCTATGTAAATGATATTCCAGAAGAGTTAAGACCGAAAGATTTTAACCGTATTATCTCAAAGTACAAAGGCAACATTGACAAGTACGTAGATAAGCTTTTTGCAACATCTATTTTAGTAGATAAAGAAAAAGCATTGGCATTTTTAGATAAACCAAGTGCTAAGAAATTGAAAAGAGATTTAGGAGTTGAATTTTCTGAAATAATGCTTTCATTCTACCGCAAGGATATTCAAGAAATGTTCTCTGAAGCAAGTGAAAAAAGAGCAACAGCTGATAGACTATACAAAGCTGCTCTATTTGAAATGTACCCAGATAAAGCTTTTGCTCCAAATGCAAATAGCTCAATGCGTTTTACCTACGGTCAAGTGTTAGACTATTCTCCAGGTGATGCAATGTTGTACAAACATTTCACGACTATGAGAGGCGTTATGGAAAAATACCAACCAGGAGATCATGAGTTTGATTTGCCAAATGGGTATTTAGACCTTGCAAAGCAAAAAGATTACGGTCAGTATGCTAAAAAAGGGGAAGATTTAAGAATTTGTTTCTTATCAAATAATGATATCACAGGTGGTAATTCTGGAAGTCCAGTAATTAATGGTAGCGGAGAATTAATCGGTTTAGCATTTGATGGTAACTGGGAAGCGATGAGTGGTGATATTGCTTTTGAAGATGAATTGCAAAGAACGATATCAGTAGATATCAGATATGTGCTTTGGTGCATCGATAAACTTGCTGGTGCAGGTCACATCGTTGAAGAAATGACTTTAGTTCGTTAAGAGCTAACTAATACTGAAATTCAAAGGGCTAGTTGCAGGTGCAATTAGCCCTTTATTTTTTTACCATCTCTAAGGCATACGTCATTGGCAATTTATCACCGATATGCTCTATAACATATTTGCCTTTTGCTATTTCTTTCATGCCTTGAAAACAGTTGTGTGGAGAGTAGTTAAACTCTTCAAAATGTTTTAGTGATAGTCCTCTTTTTAGTAATGCGGAAACAACTTCTGCCAAGCCATGGTTCCAACCTATCTCTTCTAATTCAATGTTGGCTGTAGGGTCGGCATACGTTCCAGGAGTGGTTTCTACAATTGCTTCACCATTAAAATAGGAGTAGAGGATGTTTTTGAAGTTTGCATCGTACATCCAAACTGCCGGGTGAAGTTCTACAAATACAAATTGACCTCCTGGCTTTATAAAGTGACTCACTATGTCTGCCCATTTATCTATGTCGGGTAACCAACCAATAGTGCCATAAGAACTGAATACGATGTCAAATTTTTGATTGATATGCTTTTTTGCACTGTATACATCGCAACAAACGAATTTAGCATCTTGACCTAATTCTTCGTTGAGCTCTTTAGCTTTTGCTATGGACTTATCTGAAATGTCAAGACCTGTAACATGGGCACCCATGCGGGCTAAACTTAAGCTGTCTTGACCGAAATGACATTGTAAGTGTAGAATGCTTTTTCCTGAGATGTCGCCTAACAGTTCGAGTTCAATATCTTTGAGCGAAGATTTGCCTTTTAAAAAGTCTTCTAATTCATAAAAGTCGCTGTTGACATGAATGCTGGTTTTTTCATTCCACAACTTTTTATTAATATCTAAATACGAGTCATTCATTTCTTCATTTGCTGGAGTGCTTCTTCAACTGTTTCTGTTGGAAGCTGACAAACACCTTTTTTACAAACATAAATGAGCGTTTTGTTTTTTACGTAACGATTTTCAAAAATGGGCACACTACTTTCCTTGGTGGTATAGATAATCCAAGAATTAGGAGTAAAGTTTTTCTGCATTGTGGATGCAAGCGTTGAAGCATCTTTGCCAACAATTACTACTTCATAAAAGGGCTTGCTCGACTTTAAATGAGCACGAGCCCAGTTGCTATGTCCGCCAGGGTAGTTTGTTATGTTACTTTGAATTTTACCAATTAAATTGTCGCTCATTTCTAAGTACCTGCTATTGCCATTAGTTAACCCAACATATTGAAGTAAGTGAGCCATAGCTGAGTTGGTTGATGGAATCACATTGTCATAAATTTCAGAAGTTCTGATAATCAATTCGTTGTCTTCATTGAAATAGAAGATTTCTTTTTCTACATCATAAAAGCGTTTGATAGCTCGTGAAGTGAGTGATGTTGCAGCTGTTATGTATTTTTCGTTGCCTGATATTTCATAAGCAGCAATTCCACCTAATCCTACAAACACATAATCTTCCAACATTCCTCCAATGGTAGATTTGCCTGCTTTGTAACTGTGCCAAACATGGTTGCTTTCCACTTGTGTTTTTAATAAGGCATCCATGCAATTAAGTGCCAAATCTTTTATCTTTTTATTTCCAGTTGCTCGGTAGGCATCGCAAAGACCAACAACCATTAATCCATTCCATGATGTTAAGCATTTATCATCTAATCCCGGAGCTATACGCTTAGAACGTTCGGCAAGTAATAATTTATCAATAGCATTTATTTTTTCCTTTAATGCAGTTTCTGAAACGCCTAAATCCTTAGCAACTTCGCTATCGGATTTATCTCTTAACAGTATGTTGTTTTCATGCTCCCACAAAGCTTTTTTACCAATATTGTAATACGCTTCAGCATACTTGTAGTCATCGTTTAATAAGCTTTGTAGCTCACCTTTGGTCCACACATAGTATTTGCCTTCTTCTCCTTCACTGTCAGCATCTAAGGCTGAGTAGAACAGGCCACTTTTGTCTAGCATTTCTCGTTCGAGCCATTGTATGGTCTTGTTAATTACATCGAGGTAAGCGGGGTCTTGAGTGATTTGATACGCCTGGCTATACACAGTAAGTAGTTGAGCATTGTCATAGAGCATTTTTTCAAAATGAGGTGCTTTCCAAATTATATCTGTGCTGTATCT
>CBDUEX010000166.1:0-4851 GCA_965366305.1 uncultured Bacteroidia bacterium
TCCTTATTTAACCATTAGATTTACAACTTGATTAAGCGATTTATTATCTTCTAGCTTTTTAGATGACTAATACTTTAACATTTTGAGCTATACACTAAGTTTACTGCTACGATATTAAGAATAGATTTATTGTCAAAAAGTCTAAAAAAGAAGTTAATTTTATGACCTTATATAAAACTGAAATTATTAAATGATTGATACAATGACCAAATCACAAGAATTGCTAGAAAGACGAAAAGTGTCGGTAGCTAATGGTGTGGGTGTATTTAACACAGCAACAGTAATGAAAGCCGAAGGAGCAATCATTACGGATGTAGATGGGCGGGAGCTTATTGATTTTGCTGGAGGAATTGGAGTAGTTAATGCAGGGCATTGTCCTGAGCCAGTAGTTGCTGCAATTAGAGAGCAGGCGGGTAAATTTTTACATACCAGCTTTAATGTGGTAACTTATGAATCATACATTAAGCTTTGTGAAGAGTTAGCAGAAATTTTACCTCATGGAGAAAAAACAAAAGCAATGCTCGTTAGTACTGGGGCCGAAGCTGTTGAAAATGCTATAAAAATCGCAAGGCAAGCAACCAAAAGATCTGCTGTACTTTGTTATACCGGAGCGTATCACGGTAGAACAATGATGGCAATGACACTAACTAGTAAAATTAGCTATAAAAGTGATTGTGGCCCTTTCGCACCTGAAGTTTATCGACTTCCATTTCCAAATGTGTACCGCTATAAAGGTAACAGAACAGAAGCGGAATTTGTGAAAGATGAACTTAATCGATTGCACGAGAGCTCATTAAATTTGGTAGACACTAAAAGTGTTGCTGCTATAATTTTGGAGCCAATACAAGGAGAAGGAGGATTTAATCCAATTCCTCAAGCGTATTTAGAAGGACTAAGAGCTTTCTGTGATCAGCATGGAATTATGTTGATTATGGATGAGGTGCAAAGTGGTTTCTGTAGAACTGGACATTGGGCAAGTTGGCAGCATTATGGTGTTCAGCCAGATATTAGTACTTATGCTAAATCGATGGGCTCTGGACTACCAATTGCAGCAGTTGTTGGACGAGCAGAAGTAATGGACGCGGCAGCACCAGGTTCTATTGGTGGTACCTATATTGGAAGTCCTGTTTGTTGTGCAGCAGCACTTGCAACAATTCAATATATGAAAGACATCAACCTGAATCAAAAGGCAATTGAACTTGGTTCTAACATAATGGCCCGACTAGAAATCTTACAAAAGCAATATGCTGGAATTGGCGATGTTAGGGGTGTTGGTGCAATGATTGCAATAGAATTTGTTAAAAATAATGACCCAAGACAACCTGATGCAGAGGCCTGTTCCAATGTAGTAAAAGGTTGTTCAGCAAATGGCTTAATTGTACTGAGTGCTGGAACACATAAAAACATTATCAGAATACTATCTCCTTTAGTAATAACCGACGAACAGTTGGATAAAGGGATGACAATTTTAGAAATCGAAATTAAAAAAGCTATTAATAACTAATATGAGACCCTTTGCAATTGCAGGAATACAAATGAAAGTGTCGGCCGTCGCTTCCAACGTGGAAATGATGAAGCTGAAAATTGATATTTGCATGAATCTATATCCATGGATAGAAATGATCATGTTCAGTGAGTTGTGTGCTTATGGCCCTTTAACACACACCGCTCAGCCAATACCCAATAATTTTGAAGCCGAAATGCAAGCTATGGCTAAGAAATATGGAATATGGTTGCTTCCAGGTTCTATATTTGAAAAAAGTGAGGGTAAAATTTATAATACAGCTTCGGTAATCAATCCTCAAGGTGAAATAGTTACTCGTTACCGTAAAATGTTCCCTTTTTACCCGTATGAAACAGGTGTTACTCCTGGACATGAATATTGTGTCTTTGATGTGCCTAATGTGGCACGATTTGGGGTTTCTATTTGTTACGATATGTGGTTTCCAGAAACAATTCGTACTTTAACCACCATGGGAGCTGAAGTTATTATGCACCCAACCATGTCTGGTACTATAGATAGGGATATTGAACTTTCAATTGTAAGAGCAATGGCTTCTATCAATCAATGCTATTTCTTTGATGTCAATGGCTTGGATACTGGAGGATGTGGTCGCTCAATTATCTGTGGCCCAGATGGAAGAGTATTGTACCAATCTGAAGGAACTGAAGAAATTATTCCATTAGAATTGAACATTGATAGGGCTAAACGTAGTCGTGAATTAGGAATACTAAGGTTGGGTCAACCTTTAAAAAGTTTTAGAGACCACTTACACGCAGGTCAATTTGGGATATACCAACCAAATGTTCCTACACCTTACTTAGATTCTCTGGGGCCTCTTATAAAGCCAACAAGACTTGATAAGATCACAGAATTAAAAATTAAAGAAAATGAACTTGAGCAGGTAAGCTCGCCAATCCACTATAAAGGGGATGACACAACTTAAAAACAAATAAAAAAATTATGGGGGGAGTTCCAAACACTAAAAAAAACAAAGTAGCGGCAGTCAAAGATTATGTAAGTTGGTTTGAAATACCAGCAATTGATTTTAAACAAGCCGTACAATTCTATAATCACATATTCGGGATTAAAATGACCGAGAATGTAACAGAAGCCAATTCAATGGCGTTTTTCCCTGTTACAACTGGAATAGGAGGTGCTGTAATTGCCAGCGAGGGTTCAATTCCTTCTGATAAAGGCCCTCTAATTTACCTAAATGGGGGGAAAGATTTAAGTACAGTTTTAAATAAAGTAGAGGAAGCGGGGGGACGTGTAGTTATGCCAAAAACCTTCATTAACGAAGAGTCTGGCTATTTCGCCATATTTATTGATTCGCAAGGAAATAAACTCGCATTACATTCTAACAACTAAAACGTGGATAAGGAGAAAGAAAAAAGAGCACCGTATTATAATATTGGACAACTTCGAGTTGATTACTGGAACAATTTAAAAATTGAGACCTCAGACCTAACCCGTTGCCATAAAGGCTCTGCTAATGAAAAAGCCCATAAGCAGAAAGTAAAGGATTTGATAAAAGACTTAAGAGGTGTTGAATGCTTTTTTGGATTTCCGGGCAAAGAACGATTACAAAAATTGGAAAAAGCCTATTTGAATCATGAGTTTGCTTCGTTATCGCACTTGGTTGCAGAAACAACCCGACAACTTTTAGGAGACAGCTACAAGAGCAACCCTGATTATATCAATTTTGAAGAACAAAGCATCGAAGTTGTTGAAGAACATGAGCAGATTACCAACATTAGAAAAAACCACTTTGAAGTTCTCTTCGTAGATGAGATTACTTCCGAAGATGAAACGAAACTTAGACAAAGTTTAAAGGCGTTACAAACTCCAAAAGACAAGTTTACCTATGGCGTAGTAGTGCAACGCTCATTTCAAGATGCATTGATTACCCTAATGTTTAATCACAACATACAGGCAGTGGTAGTTCGATATGCTCCAACTTATTACTCCAAGTCAATAACACCGATTATTAAACCCTATATCGATCAGGTTACTAAACATGATTATTCCTCGAAACCAGAAACAGAATTAGGCCCATTTTTAGGCGAGTTAATAAAACAGCTTCGTCCAGAATTAGATACCTACTATGTTACTGACACTTCGCTAGATCACCTCAAAGACAGTACTATAAAAGGTTTTAGACGTATATTTTATCAATCTGAAGATATTCAAGAACTTCATTTAACCATTATGCGAGGAATCGCAGAACGTTTTAATACACCATTCTTTTCTGCATTGGTAGAGTACAGTCAAAAACCTACAGGTGTGTTTCACGCCATGCCCATATCACGTGGAAACTCAGTGTTTAAATCCAGATGGATTCATGATTTTGGTGACTTTTATGGTCGCAATATGTTTTTAGCTGAAACTTCTGCAACTACCGGTGGACTCGATTCATTATTACAACCAACTGGGCCCATTAAAAAAGCACAAGAAATGGCTCGGGACGCTTATGGTTCGCAGCATACTTACTTTGTAACAAACGGTACTTCTACAGCAAATAAAATTGTGATGCAAGCATTAGTTCAACCTGGAGATGTTGTACTAATTGATAGAGATTGTCACAAATCTCATCACTACGGTTTGGTGTTAGCTGGTGCTTATCCTGTTTATTTAGACTCGTACCCAATTGAAGAATATTCAATGTATGGTGCCGTTCCATTGGAACAAATCAAAACTAAATTACTGCGACTGCAAGATGCCGGCAGATTAGATCGAGTTAAAATGCTTCTGCTTACAAATTGCACATTTGATGGTTTAGTTTACAATGTGGAAAGGGTTATGCAAGAAGTACTTGCAATTAAACCCGATATGATCTTTTTATGGGACGAAGCATGGTTTGCTTTTGCTGGCTTTGCGTATAATTATAAGCAACGAACAGGCATGTTTACAGCAAATAAGCTTTATAATAGATACAAAAGCCCAGAATACAGAAATCAATACAACAAACATATCAAATCGTTAAAAGATGGAGAACAATCTCAACTTCCAGATCCAGATCACGTAAAAATACGCGTCTATACCGCTCAAAGTACACACAAAACACTGAGTAGCTTTAGACAGGGTTCTATGATTCATGTTTGGGATGAAGACTTCCGACGAAAAACAGAAAATACGTTTCTTGAAGCGTATATGACACACACATCTACGTCACCAAACTATCAGATGCTAGCATCCTTAGATGTAGGCAGAAGACAGGTACAACTCGAAGGCTTTGAATTAGTTGAAAAAAGCATTGAGTTAGCGATGGTTTTAAGAGCTAAGATAAATGATACCACACAACTTAGTAAGTATTTTGATGTGCTTACTGTGAAGGATTTTATACCCAA
>CBDUEX010000167.1:0-4850 GCA_965366305.1 uncultured Bacteroidia bacterium
CAAAGGAACGAGTGGTAAATACTACGGAAAAATTCTAAAATACATCGATCCTCAATTAGACACTAATGAAATTTGCACTGAGTGCCCAGAAGAAGACTATCGGCACAACCAAAGAGTAGTTGGCATGACTATCATAACAGGTTTAACCGCTTCTGAAGATTTGAAGTCTGCCCATGGAGGAAGAGTCCTTCATCCACCTTCTGGTAAGATCTATAACTTCAAAGTTAAGCTTATAGAAAATGGTCAAAAAATGGAAGTTCGTGCTTATTTAGGATTAGAACTATTGGGAAGATCTCAAACATGGATTAGGCAATCCGATTAGTTCTACATGAGCACATCGTTAACGGGCTCAATTTTTTCTGGCAATTCATCTCCTAGCATCTCCTTCAAATCAATTTCAATTGTTCTGCACAATGAAAGCATTGGAATATCATTTCCTAAACCTTCAAATGGGTTTTCAGAATAGTCGCCAATCAGTTCCATCATTAAAAATACCCATCCTACTATTACCGTAAAAGGTATTGATAACCATGCACCCCAATCACTTAAATCATGGAATTCTGTCACTAAACCGAAAGGCAAAAGAAAGATGAATAATCCAACAAAAATGAAACTCATGCTTCCATATTGCCGAGGAAGTGGGAACTTCTTAATTCGCTCACATTTACCTTGATGCGTATAAAAATCATTCAATATTTTTTGCAACTCCATATGACGGAAATCATCAATTAAATCTAACTCCCTAAGCTCCTTTAAATCTTGTGCTTGCTGTTCTATGATTTGAGTGGCAGTATTTTGGCTATTAATTAAACGATCAATTTCATCTTGAGGCAAGCATTTTGGGAGTGCATCCTCAGTGATACTATCATTAAACAACCCAACACCAAAAGTCCTCATTCGCATCTCTGTATACTTTGTCATTCTACCTCCTTGACTAAGATGTTCCCATTGTGTAGGTATCAGCAATTGACTTCGAAGTGAATACAACCACCCAATATGTCTATAAACTAGGGTTCTAACATATTTTTTAATTTCTGGATCCGTCATCTTCTTATCTCTAAACTGATTAGTAACGAACGACTTTACCGTAGCACCCCACATCCGGCTTGAATTAACAATGGCACCCCAAATCTTTCTGGCTTCCCACAAGCGGTCGTACGAACTATTGTTCTTAAAACCAACATAGAAAGCAACGGCAGTACCCACCAAGCTAACAGGTAACCACGGAACTTTAAATGCCTGAATATCATTGGCATGCAGCGTTTCTATAAAAAGCGGAACCAATGTCGCCCAAATGGTTAACCAAATAAGATGGATTCCCGAAAACTGCATAACACCCTTAAAGGTGAAATTTTTCCTTACATACATGAGATACAAAAATATTGATTTAGTTAAGCCTTGCTAACTTTTATCCATTCATCACTTTGTTGACCTTTTTAATGGTATATGGTTGATTCTCTATATTTGTGAGAAACCAACTTAAATTAACATGTTAAAAAAAGTATTAATTGGCTTAGGAGTAATTATTGCAATTGTTCTTATAGCGGCGGCTATTATGCCGAAAGAAATGACGTATGAAGGTTCTATTCAAATTAACGCACCACAAGAACAAGTTTGGCAGTTCACAAGCTCTCTTGAAGGATTAGACAAATGGAGTCCGTGGAACGCAAAAGATCCGGGAATGAAGCAAGAATTTACTGGCACAAGCGGCGAAGTGGGTTCTAAGCAATGCTGGGACAGTGAGAATAAGGAAGTAGGAAAAGGATGTCAAGAGATTTCCGAAATTAAAGAGTATGAGCATCTAGGTACAATTCTTACATTCGAAAGACCACGCGAAAGTGAAGGTACTGCAACGGTTGATTTAGTTGCAAAAGATGGAGGAACTGAAGTTACATGGGGCTTAAAAGGTCCAATGCCTTGGCCAAGTAATATCTTTCTTTTAATGATGGATATGGATGAAATGATGGGACCCGATTGGAAAGCTGGGCTAAACAGTTTGAAACTAATCTCTGAAACCGCAGCGGCAGAAGCTAAAGACGCGGCTCAAAGAATGGAAGCAGCTGCAGCTGCTGAAGAGACGGAAGAAACAGAAGTTGAGGCCGATTAAGACGAAATCAAGTCAAAAAAAAATGCTCATTTGGTAAACAAATGAGCATTTTTTTTGTTTTTAATTCATTGGGTTTGGAATAGTAATTTATGTATAATTGAAACCTAACACTAAATTATGGATTTAAAGAAAGTATTTGAAAACAATCAGTCGTGGATTGCAGGCAAACTTGCCTTAGACAATCACTATTTTGAAAATTTATCAAAAGGGCAAACACCCGAAATATTATACATAGGATGTTCTGACAGCAGAGCTACTGCTGAAGAGCTAATGGGAGCTGCACCAGGCGAAGTGTTTGTGCATCGAAATATTGCTAATATGGTAATTAGTATAGACCTAAATGTAATGTCTGTGCTTAACTACGCTGTGAATCACCTTAAGGTAAAACACGTTGTGGTATGTGGGCATTATTTCTGTGGTGGTGTTAAAGCTGCAATGACTGCTCAAGACTTAGGGATTCTCAATCCTTGGTTAAGGAATATTCGAGATGTATATCGTTTGCATTATGATGAACTTAATAAATTACCTGATGGCGATGAACGATACAACAGACTTGTAGAGCTAAATGTACAGGAACAATGTGTGAATCTTACAAAAACAGCAGCTGTACAAACTGCATACAAAGAAAGAGGATTGCAGGTTCATGGTTGGGTATTTGACATACAAAGTGGAAAGCTAATTGACCTTAAACTTGATTTCCCAAGTATTCTGAAAAATATTCAGGAAATCTACGATCTAGGATAGGCTTTTTGCTTATCTCCAATCGAAATTATACGTAATTCCTAATTGAAAATTGTGGTTATTCTCAGCACGAATACCATCCCCTTTTTGTATGAATTGATTTAAGTAGCCTCCTTGGATATTATAATTTTTGTTAAATTTATATCCTAAGGTTGCTGATATTCGATTTTGCTCCATGATGTTTTTATCTATGTTCTTACCGAACCCAAGAAAAACTTCATCGTACAATCCTATGAACCATGTTTTATCAATCATTTCTTTGTTATTCAAAGGAATGCTAACCATAAATCGGTACCTGGCTCTTTGCTTAAATTTATAGCTTTCAGAAATATCGTAATCCATTGATGTGCTATCAAATGATTTTTGTTCAAGAAATCGCTGTTCTAATCGGTATCGGTGATTAAAATTAAATCGACCTGCTTTAGATTTTAAAATAAGTTGTTGCCAAATACGGTGCTCATTGAACGAGTAATTTATGGGCTGTTTACCATAAGGATACGATACAATCCAACCGTATCCAGTTGTAATTTGAGGACCTTTTTTCGAGTAGTAGTCCACTCCTATTCTTGCTAACGATTGTTGCCACGTTTGACCAAGATCATGTCTTCGCCATTGGTACTCTGTGTGCAGACCCCAAGAGTCTGAAATCTTATGATTCCCAAAATACATGTACCATGAATTATTCTGATTATCAATTTGCTTTTGGGCAAATAAATCAAGTGGTGTTATGCTTATAATTAATACTAAAATAAAAAATAGTCTTTTCATTGTTCTATTTGTTTTCCTTTATATTTTCTAATAACTAACCCCAAAGGGCGATCATAGTTGAAATAATTGATGGACCATGTTAAAAGAGAAAACATCTTATTTCTAAAACCAACTAGCGAATAAATGTGCACTCCCATCCATAAAAACCATGCAAAGAATCCACTTATTTTTAATTTTCCAAAATCTGCAACTGCTCGATTTCTGCCAATTGTAGCCATAACGCCTTTATTGCGATAAGAAAATGATTTCAATGACTTTCCTTTTGACAATCGAATTAAATTTTCTCCTAAAAATTGACCTTGCTGTATTGCCGCAGTAGCTAACATTGGTATCCCTCGTGAATAATCCTCTTCAATTTGCAATGAAATGTCGCCTATAGCAAATACATTATCTAATTGATTCAGCTGATTAAATTGATTTACAGGTAACCGTCCAGATCGAGCATCTGCAATACTTTCGAGACCAGGAATGGAGTTTGCTTTTACTCCAGCTGTCCACATTAACGTTTCACATGGATAAAAACTCCCATCTTTAAGCTCAACACGTTTGCCATTAAAATTAACAACAGATGTATTAAGTCGAACTTCAACTCCTAATTTTTGAAGGTAGGATAACGCTTTATCCGATGCATTCTGACTCATATTTGCAAGTAGCATTTCTCCTGCTTCATAGAGTTGAATATGCATTAGGCTAAAATCAATTTCTGGATAGTCTTTGGGCAACACATACTTTTTCATCTCGGCCAGTGCTCCGGCCATTTCAAGACCGGCAGGCCCTCCGCCCACTATGGCAATATTTACAATTTCCTGTGCCTCTTCTGCACTTAGAGCATCAATACTACTCTCTAAATTTTGAATTAGTTTACTTCTAAAATCGAGTGCGTCAGCAACCGATTTCAACGTAATGGAGTTTTGTTCAATCTCTTTATTTCCAAAAAAATTAGTGGTACTTCCTTGTGCTAATACTAAATAGTCATAATGTATTGATCCAATTGTAGTTTTAATCTTGTTTTCATTTAAAACAACTTCCTGAACCTCTCCCATTTTAAAATGAAAATTGGGAGATTTTCTAAAGGTGCGTCTTACTGGATAGGCAATGTTTCCAGCTTCCAAACCTCCAGTAGCTACTTGATATAACAAAGGCTGAAATGTGTGATAATTATTGCGATCTATTAGAGTTACATCGTAATCAGTATCTATTAATTTCTTTGCTAGAGCTAATCCTCCTAAACCTG
>CBDUEX010000168.1:0-4828 GCA_965366305.1 uncultured Bacteroidia bacterium
TTGCCTGATTACTATTGTGATCCTCCAAGACCACTTCTGTGACTTGTATCGCCAGTATCTACTAAATCAGTTAAGCTCATTTCTAAAGCCTTACGACTTAACCCTGTAGTTTTAGGATTGAATTGATGCAAACGCATCATTTGATTTCCAATAATTTCAGATGAGTCTTTCAAAATTGCAACATCACTTACTTCTCCTTTTTCTGACATTAAGAAACCAAAGGTTCTTGCCATCCCGCAGTTTGCGATGAAATCAGGAATTACAGCTATGTTTTGGTCTGCATACATGGATATAGGACCCATAAAGATTTCTTTATCAGCAAAAGGCACATTTGCTCCGCAACTGATAACCTCTGCTTCACCTTCGATTAGTTGATCGACTTGTTCTTTTGTTACTAATCGAGATCCCGCTCCTGGTACAAATATCTCTGCACCCAAACTCCAAATTTTTGCATTTACTTCATCAAAAGAAAGGGCCTTGTCTCCAAGTGCTTCTAAATTGATTTGATTCCCATTTCTATTTACAAACATTTCCGTAATCTCCGCTTCACCATATCCTTCCATATTAATTACCCCACCTGAACGATCGATAATTCCGATGATTTTAACACCGTGTTTTGCCAAATAAAATGCCGCTGCTGCAGAAACATTCCCCCAACCTTGAATTATAGCTCTTTTACCCGATAAAAATCCTCCCCAGATTTCGTAATAGTGGCGAATTGCTTCTGCAACACCCCAACCTGTAATCATATCAGAAACATTGTATCGTTTAGTAATATCAGGCGTAAATCGTGCATCTACAATAGGAAGAAGCACCCCTGTTTGTAATCGGGTAATGGCCTGAAGCTTTTCTACTTTAGAGTAGTTGGAGAAATACCCTTGTACCACACCTTCTTGTGGATGTAGAACCCCTAAATCTGCCGTATATGGAATTACTTCCGCATATTGATCTACGTTCATATCGCCACCGGTACCGTAGTAATTTCTAAGCAAAGGCATAACTGCTGCATACCATCTTCTTAAAACACCTTCTTTTCGGGGATCCGCCGGATCAAAATTGATTCCAGATTTAGCACCTCCAATTGGAGGTCCAGTTACCGTAAATTTCACTTCCATTGTTTTGGCTAGTGATTCTACTTCTCGTTTATCTAATCCTTTACGCATACGAGTACCACCACCTGCAGCACCGTTTCGTAATGAATTGATAACAACCCAACCTTCTGCTTCTGTTTCAGAGTCTTTCCATTCAAAGACAATTTCAGGTCTCTTATTTTCGAACTTTTTTAATAATTCTTCCATTATAATAATTTAGAAAAGTCGCCATGCAATGAACCTGAAACTGAATCTTCAGTAGCTCCAGTAGCAAGAGACAATACGTTTGTTTTATTTTGAACTCTTAGGATTCCAAGTAAGGCAAAAGCCAAGGCTTCTTTGTAATCTACCATCTTGTCGTCTGGCACTACAATTTCTGCTTCAGTATGTGTTCTTAGGTGAGATATTAATGTTTTGTTGAACGCCCCTCCTCCAGTAACATATACTCTTTTGCTGCTTGCTTCTCCGCTCGCTAGATCTTCCACATTATTCCCAATTTGTTGAGCGATATGATCAACCAAGGTTTTCATTTTATCTTCTTTCTTAGCAATGCTATTTCTTACATGCGACCAAAAGTTAGAACTAATCCACTCTCTACCTAAAGATTTTGGAGGCTCGTAATCATAAAATGCAATACCATTCAATTCAGCTAATAAGTCATAATCAATATTTCCTTTCTCAGCTATTTCTCCGTTCTCATCGTATTCTTGTCCAAATTCGCGTGCAATTCTGTTTAAGACAATGTTGCAAGGACAAACATCATATGCCACTCGATTTGAATTAATATTTGCTGAAATATTAGCAAAACCACCAAGGTTTAAACACATGTCATACTCTCCAAAAAGATACTGATCTGCTATGCCCACTAAAGGTGCACCTTCTCCGCCTAAAATTACATCTAATGCTCTAAAGTTTGAAACAGTTGGTATGCCAGTATATCCATAAATACTATTCCCATCTCCAACTTGAACACTTATGTTGCTATCTGGTTGGTGAAATACGGTATGACCATGAGAAGCAATTAGGTCTGCTTCTAGGTTATTCTCCTTTAAAAATTTCTTAACTTGCTCTCCGATAAACTGACCATAGAATCGATCCGTTTTGTAAAATATGAGCGAATTCTGATGTCTTAATTTTGACAATCTTAGTCGCCATTTTTCATCGTATGTAATTGTTGTTGCGGCATTAATGCTGTAATTCCATTTGCCAGCTTCTGCTTCTTCTAAAGAAACATGGGCTATATCAAGACCATCCATAGATGTGCCCGACATAACACCAATTATATTATACTTTCTCATGCTTGTAAAATGTTCATCTTAAAAAATCCCCTCCTCTAATTATATATTAGATATCGGGAGCAAAATTAGAATTAATCTGCCGTTGTGCAAACCTGAGTGTCATTTATAAAACCAAAATATGCTTTTGTTAGATGAAGGCTAAAATCTTGAAGCGAAAAGCTATATTTGGCACCATGCGAACGTTGGCATCCATACTGGTACTATTTGTGATATTTAGCACTGCTTTTGGACAGGATGATTTTAGTGAAAGTAAGGCAGAACGCAATACTATTGACTATGGATTGAGCCCGAGTGGAAACTTATCTTTTTTCGGTAACAGTGACACTTATAATTCAACTCTTGGGTTGGGATGTGGGTTCTTTTTTAATCCCTATTTAAGTAACCCAACTTATCAATTGGCTTCGCAGTTAGGATTTAAACTTTTTAATTATCAAATACCAAAAGAAGGTTTGAAGGTATATACTACCAACTTTGCTTTAGATTTAGGCTTGAAACTACATTTCCCGGGATTAGATAATTCCAGTCTCGTTTTGAAGTCTTCAACTTATTATGTTGCCGGAGGAGTATCTACTTTTCAAGGTTTACAAAGACTAGGTCCGAGGGGAGTAATTTTTAGTAACAAATTAAAAAATAGAATTTCACAAGGAATGTATATCGGGTTTGATTTTGATTTAAAGGAAAAATCATCGCTGGAACTTGGTTATACGCACATTTTCAATCAACGTAATGAAGTTGAATATATAGATGCAGTTCCTCATAATATTTCTCTCAGCTATAATATCAATTTCAGTGAGTTTGTAAAGACCCGAAGTGATTTATCCTATGCAAAAGAAACGGTAGCAAAATTGTCAAAAGACACCTTGTATTTTATCAATCAATCTTGTGATGATGAATTGCCTAATGTTCAATTAGATTCAATTTTAAAGGCTAATTATTCCTTCTCTAAGTATCGTGTTTTGAACGATGAAGAGGTAGCTAGAACGCGATTGCAAACAAACGTCGTTCATTATGCAGTAATCGGATCATACTATCCAGCAGAAGGAGAACCTTTATCGAGCGGTATTTTTCTTCTTGATAAAGATTTGATTCATACCGATGTTCCTTATCCTCATTTTAAACGGTTGGAATTTGATTTAGGAATTAATAAGAAACTATGTATTGGGACCTTGGATAATGCAGTATATCTGATTCAATGGCTCAACACAGAGCTTTCAAATTTCTAATTTAGGTAGATAATTTACGTATTCCTGAAGATTCTCAATACGTTCAACTCTAATAATCTGTTTTATTTGCAGACTTATATTTTACAAATGAAAAAAATAGCAATTATTCTAACAGTTTTAGCTTCTGCCACTTTTGCAAGTGCACAACATATACATACACCAATGGAAACAGAGATTGATAGTGTTTCTTATTCTATTGGTATGAACATCGCTTCTAGCCTTTTAAATGGAGGCATAGATACGATGAATTATGATATTTTTCTTGAAGCAGTTAAAGATGTGATGGTAGAGAACCACGTTAAAATAGATGGAAACACAGCCAACACTATTGTAAATGCCTATGTGGTTAAGGCTCAGCAAGCAAAATCTCAAAAAGTAATTGATGACGGAATCAAGTTTCTAACAGAGAATGCAACAAAAGAAGGAGTTAAAACAACACCAAGCGGACTGCAATACAAAGTTTTGACGCAGGGCACGGGAGCAATTCCTGCAGACGGTCAAACAGTTAAAACGCATTACAAAGGCACTTTAATTGATGGAACCACATTTGATAGCAGTTATGATAAAGGGACACCTGTTTCTTTCGGTGTAAATGGTGTTATAAGAGGATGGACTGAAGCATTAAAAATGATGCCTGTTGGTTCGAAGTGGGAATTGTACATCCCGCAAGATTTAGCTTACGGAGAACGTGCAATGGGAGCTAAAATACCAGCTTATTCAACACTCATCTTTACAATTGAGTTGTTGGAAATAGTGGAATAATTAAGCTTTAAACCAATTACTAAAGTGAAATGCTTTCCCAAGCAATTCAGTAATAACAAATAGAATCATCCAAATAGCAACTATTGCTAAATTAGGAAGTGATAGCACTTCATTTATACCTAAAGCAATTAGAAATCCAATAAATCCTGCAAAGGAGAAATATCGAAATTCCTGAAACTGCTTTTCATCGTTTAGGTTTTTTGTTAACTGACAAAATATAAATCGAACCACAATTGATAGGAACATTACATAGGCAATTAACTTTTGTGAAAAGGTGAATTTGCTCTTGTTAATTTCTGTCATACTGGGTGATATCGAAGTAGCAGCAGAAACTAGAAACAATACCCATTCTCAGCAATCAGCTTTGCTGCTATTTGCTTGCGAAGTGAGATTGTATCCGTTAATGGATATTTAGTAAATCGCTTGATACCCATGTGCATCATTACCAACATAT
>CBDUEX010000169.1:0-4799 GCA_965366305.1 uncultured Bacteroidia bacterium
TTGTAAACAGCCTCTCCATTTATGGCTAACCATTCACCCATTTCCAAAAGTACATCTTGTTGATCTTGAGGAATTGTTCCGTCAGCTTTAGGCCCAACATTCAATAACATTGTTCCATTCTTACTCACAATATCAATTAAATCATCAATTAAAGAATTAGAAGTTTTGCTATCCCATTTGTTGATATGACACCAAGAGTTCTTTCCAATTGAAGTATCTGTCTGCCATGCTTCGTCCTGAATATCCGATAGTTTCCCACGTTCAATATCCAATACATTAGTTCCTTTAGGAAAAGATTCATATCCCATATTTTTACTTTGCAATACTACGCCTTTCTTTTCATCGATTCCCATATTGTAATAATAGGCAGCTAATTTGGAATGATAGGAAGCAAACTCTGGTCGATCCCAATAAAAATCAAACCATAAAATATCAGGATTATATGAATCAATTATATCGGTAGTTCGTTTCCACCAAAGATTCATAAAATTCTCGCTTACCGGAGCATACCGAGCATGCGATGGTCCGTAAAGATCTGCCAATTCTGGATTTCCAGTATCAAAACGAGCTTCGTGATTATAGTAATCCCAGTTAAAGGCAAAATGTGAAGAAACACCGAATTTTAAACCTGCTTTTTTAGAAGCTTCTTTAATCTCCTGTACAATATCTCGTTTTGGCCCCATTACGGCAGCATTCCAACGAGTAACATGAGAATTGTACATCGCAAAACCATCGTGATGTTCTGCAACTGGAACAACATACTTTGCTCCTGCTTTTTTAAATAAATCTAACCATTGGTTTGCATCGAATTTTTCGGCTTTAAACATTGGAATAAAATCTTTATAACCAAAAATAGATGGATGTCCATAGGTTTCCTTGTGATGTGTATATACTTTATGGGTTCCTTTTTCCGACAAGCTAGGATCTGTTTGATGCCATAGCATCGAATCCTGATACATGTGTCGTGGATACCACTCATTGTCATATGCTGGAACTGAATACGGTCCCCAATGGATAAATATTCCAAATTTGGCATCCTCAAACCAAGATGGGATCTCATACTTTTGCAGGGATTCCCAATTTGCGGTGTATTTTTCTGTTTTCTTATTGCTTTCGGAGCATGCCGTTATTAGAAAGACTGCTAAGCTTAAGAATAAAGTTATTTTTCTCATTACTAAAAGTATTGGTCGCTTCTTATATCTGCTTATTAACAGATTATTTGAAAAGAAGCCAAACCCAAAATTGTGGTTTGGCTTCTTCTTTTTAATTCTCAAGTAAGGAAATGTAAAGGTTAAAAGAATACAACTGTTACTTAAGCTTTATTCTTGTTCAGTTACATTTTCTATATTAATGTGGCAATGCTTCGCTTGGATATTCAGTTAAAGTATTTCCAGAATTACCTTGCTCTGTAAGTCCAATAGGCATATAAATATGCTTGCTCCAATCAACACCAGAATAAATAGCTCCCATTACGCTTGGAGCTCTTCCACTTCTCACTAAATCGTACCATCTATCGCCTTCTCCTGCTAATTCAACACGTCTTTCATACCAAAGTACATCAAGAGTTGTTGAAAATCTAGAAGGATATGTAGCAATTAATTCATCTACACCATCAAAAGTAGTAGAACCACCGTAAACGTGATTCTTTCGAACTTCATTGATAAGCATTTTTGCTTTTGCTTCATTTACTGTTCCTCTTAGATTACATTCTGCCAACATCAAATAAACATCAGACAAGCGTATAATACGCTCACTACCCGGACGATTAAGAGCTAAACCTCCTACATAATCATAAGCTTTCCATAATGAATATTTCTTTTGTGCATATCCTTCAAAATCCAACTGATTATATTGACCAATTGCCCATTCAACATGATCTTCAGCAGGATTATCAGCATTATAATCAGTCACTAATTCATCGTAAGTCCAAGCAACAGCAGTTTTTCTAGCAATATCATCAGCTAAATAATAATCCATCAAATCACTTTGAGGAAGTAAAAATCCCCATCCGCCATCTATTTGATCATTTCCTGGATATCCTCGAGGGCCACAAAACTGTGCCCAGAAGTTTCCTTCTGTTGTTTCATCTACATTACTCCAATTGCTTTTACCACCTTTTGTTGTGCGTTGAATTTCGAAAATAGACTCAGAGTTATTTTCAGCATTAGCTGCAAATAATAGTGTATAATCAGTAAAAAGAGAATAGTTTGGATTATCAATAACTTTCTGCAGATAAGTTGCAGCTTCATCAAAAGTTGCTTTATCATCATTATTCCAGTCTGCTTTATAAAGTAAAACCTTACCCAATAATGCTTGAGCTGCAGCTTGAGTAATACGACCAAGATTAGCAGCATCATGCTTAACTTCTAACATCGGAATAGCAGCTTTCAAATCGCTAATGATCAAATCATTCACCACAGTACGATCTTCTCTTACAAATTCCTGGCCTTCAGGAAAAAGAGTTTCTGTAATTACCGGACATGGTCCATAAGTTCTTAAAATATCAAAATGATACCAAGCTCTTAAAAATTTTGCTTCTGCTTTATAAATATCAGCAACAGTACTCTCAAACTCTGAATTGATTACCAAGTTAGCACGATAAATACCCGTATAATTTTTTTTCCAGATACCATCTGAAGCGGAATTCACTGAATTATTTGTGTATGTCTCCAGTGCCTGCACATCCGGCTGATCACCTTCTCCACCTCCACCAGTTTTCATATTATCAGAACGAATTTCGCTAAAAGGAACACATGAAGCAGCTATCCCTCCCCATTGCAATGGATCATAAGCTGCTATAAGAGCTGCAAACATCTGTGCATCTGTTTGGTAGAACTTATCCTCTGTGGATTTGTTCACAGGATCTGTATCCAGGAATGAATCAGAACATGAAGCCGCCACTATTAAGACCGCAAGAATGAATATATATTTTATTTTTTTCATAAGTTTAAATTTATTTTTAATCATATTAAATATTAGAAACCTACGTTAAGACCAAACCTGATTGTTCTAGCCTGTGGATACATAGAATAATCTAAACCTGTATTTAGGATATTTCCTTCCATAGCACCTACTTCAGGATCAAACATTGGATATTTTGTAAAAACAGCAACATTATCGGCAGCAGTATAGATTCTTACTCTTGATAAATTCACAGCCTTAGTCCATCTTTCAGGTAAAGTATAACCTAATTCAATAGTACCAATCTTAAAAAAAGAAGCATCTCTAACATGGAATTCAGAAGCTTTTCTTACGTTATCATTAGCATCTGTAATGCTTAATCTTGGCACGCCATTGTTATCTCCAGCTTGTTGCCATCTATCCAACCAAAATGATGGTAAATTAGCACGTCCGTAAGCTTCATCTCTATATTGTGCCATCCAAATATCAACATCTGCTTTACCGTGCATCATCATACTAAAATCTAGACCATTCCATTTCGCATTAATAGTCATCCCATAAGTCCATTTAGGCCATGGGTTTCCAATATCAGTTCTATCATCTGGTGTAATTTCTCCATCTCCATTAGTATCATGCCATTTAAAATCACCTGGCTGTGCATTTGGATACATTGCACTGTTGATATCTGCTTGATTCTGGAAAATTCCATCAATCTTATATCCGTAGAAATAACCAATCGCTTTTCCTTCTTCCATACGGGTAACATTAGTTGATCCTTTCCAATATCCACCTTCCTCGTAACCATTATCATTACCAACTTTAGTAACTTCATTTTTCAAATAAGAAGCATTAGCATTTACTGCAAAATCAACTTCCCCAACTTTAAAGTTGTATCCGATTTGGAATTCAAGGCCAGAGTTTTTAATCTCACCTGCATTGTAATATGGTGCTGAATTACCTCTAACTGCCTCAACAGTACGTTTAAATAATAAATCTTGAGTCGTTTTAGTATAATAATCCATACTAACTCTTAATTTGCCATTGTAAAAAACCATATCGGCACCAATATTTAATTGCTCACTTGTTTCCCATCTAACATTAGGATTTACTAAGTTGGATGGAGATGAACCTGTAATTACGGATCCATTACCAAGTGTGTAATTTCGATCATTAGCAATAGTTGAAGTGTAAGAAAATGGACTAATTGCCTCATTTCCATTCTGACCCCAACTCGCACGAAACTTTAACTTATCAAAATTCTCAATATTCCAAAAATCTTCGTTTGAAACATTCCAACCAAAACTAACTCCTGGAAAAACAGCATATCTATCCTTTGGTCCGAAATTAGAACTACCATCTCGACGCATAACAAACTCAGCCATATATTTTTCCTGATAGTTATAACTTAATCTACCAAAATAGGAAGAAATAGTATGGACAGGATTTGCTTCACCATAATTGGTAGCACCTTCAATATTACCTGAATTAAGCCACCAAAAATTATCATTAGTATCTGCTTCTGCAGGATATCCAACTCTTGAGCCACCTAATCTTTCATAAGTATTTTGAGAAGCAGATGTACCTACTAAAGCAGTAATCTGATGATCTCCTATCTTTTTTGTGTAAGTTAAAGTATTCTCCCATTGCCAAAAAGTAGATCTATCTGAGTTTTGAGTCACCTTATTAACATCCGAATAATTAGATACATTATGATAATATATTGGACTAAAACTTCTACTACGACCATTATTAAAGTTTGCAGCAAGATCTGTTTTCAAAACAAAATCTTTTAAGAAAGTAATTTTTGCATAAGTGTTTCCATATATTCTCTCACTGCGATTAAATCCATTTCCTGTAACATCCATAAATGACATTGGGTTCCACATTCTTGTAAATGG
>CBDUEX010000170.1:0-4789 GCA_965366305.1 uncultured Bacteroidia bacterium
TGACCTGCAATTGGAACTAAATCAAGTGAGACCCCATACTTATCAGCATGAATTTAAATCACAAAATTGGATTCATTACGACCAATCTCTCGCTCACCCACTGGGGGCTAATTTTAGAGAATTGGTTGCCATTGTAAGATATCAGCCTACAAATAGACTAACTATTTCAACGGTTTATAGTTTTTCAAAGCAAGGAATCGACTCAAGTAAAACATCTATCAACTACGGCGGAGATATTACCCGAGATACCGAAGGGCTTCAAAACAAAGCAAATGTCAAATTATTTCAAGGCATCGAAAACAATATCGGCACTTTTTCTTTTGATCTAACGTACATGCTTTATCACAATATTTTTGTTGATGCTGGAATATTATATAGATCTCAATCTAATCCGTTACTTCTTCAAAATAATACAACAACATTACTTCACCTTGGTCTTCGTATAAATGCATCAGCATTCGATTACCGAAATTAGATTATCTCTTAGTTAGCCGCAACTGATGGCCGTGTTCGTGTAATAAATGCATCCTTAAATTCATCATATTCATTGAGCTGATTTTGGACCTTTAGTTCCCACTTCAATTGCTCATCTCTTTTAACCGAATGGTTGGATTCTTTATCATATTGATGTTGCAAGTACATTACCTCATTTACATATTTCCCGTACATATTATTCATTTCGGAGGGTGTTAACTCCTCTGATTCTGCTAGACTTTTTCTGAATTTTCGAGAAACCAGTTCTGTGATATCAAAGTGTAATTGTTCATGTGCAAGCAATTGATTACTTGCTAAATCTTCATTTACCCAAGATTCATCCTTGTCAAATACCGTTCTAACTTCAAGCTCTATACTAGTTTCTGTATACATGTAACTAAATGAAATTGCGGTAGCCGTTAGTGCTGTGTAGCCCTTCGAAGTAATATTTCCGTTAAAATCATTCCATGTTAGCTTTTCAGTGTCATTCCATTCAATTTCATTGTATTGAAAACTTGCCGAAGTAAACAGCAGCAGTAGCATTATATTTCTTATCCATCCCCTCATAACTATCCATTTCATTATATAACGAAATGAGACGAATAGCTATTGCCGTCCTTTGTTTATTTTACACTCTAGTGATTTACTTGAAATAAATCTTTTTGGTAGCACTACCATGGTCTGTTGTGATTGTTACAAAGGCTAAACCCCTGTAATCACAAGCTATAACTGCCTTTGTACCATTTACTTGAATAGAAGAATTTAGTTTTTCGCCCAGTACACTAATCACCTCCACATTTTTAATTGCACCAAGCATAACCTCCAGGTAGCATGTTCCGTTACTCGGATTAGGATACAAACTAATTGCAATAGGCTCGCTTTCTTTAACTCCAACTCCGGTGCAATCAACGGATTCGAGTGTTACATGTACTGGGATCTTTTCAATGCGACCATGTGCCAAACTTACACCTGCCACGTTTGATAAATTATACGCCACTGTGGTAACTGAGGTATCTTTTAGCGTGATTGATGTTGGCTCACTATAACATGTAGCTACTCCTGTTGAATTTGTTTTTACAATCCAAGGGAATAATCCATTTTCACTCGGACTAATAATTAACGAATCGAAATCGGCAAACCCAGCCATATAATATCCTCCATCGCTCGCTTTTGAAATAGACCCTGTGTACTCAATATAATTCGAACCATATGTTCGAGCCCATTTTACACTTTTATCTAGCCCTATTTCTGTTGCAATGCCATTTGACCTATTTGATGATGGCGGATAATTGTATCCCGTAAATACATAGCCTCCTGCTACTTGCTCTACGTCAATAAATCCTGCATAATTATCTCCATTATACAGTCGTGTTGCACTCTTTACACTTCCATTTCCATCGGTTACAACCCATAACATTGCAGCACCTATTTCATAAGAAGTATTGTTATAAAATATGTCTAAGTCTCCATTTGAATTTGCGAAGAAAGCAAAAGGTTCTGGTTGGCTTGGCGTGAGCTTGTGCGTGTTCAACCGAATAACACTTTGAGTTTCTCCTGAACTATTCAATTTAGCTAGCCAAGATCCTTCACTATTAAAACGAGTAGATCCGCTTAGCCAAAATTCTCCATTGGCCATTTCTACAATTCCTCCCACTTTCATATATGCCCCAGACAACGCACTATTGATTGTTCTAGACCACACCAGACTGCCACCTTTGTCTATTTTTACAAGATAAATTCCTGATGCAAAGTTCACATGTTCATAGGTCCCATAAACCAAAAAACTTCCATCCTTTGTTTCTAAAGTTCCTTTAGGCTCATGAATATTTTTCTCAACTTGAAAACTTTTACTCCATTCCAAATCATCATTGGCATCTAATTTAAGTATCAATACCGAATCTTCATTTTCCAATGGGATGTTGGATGTAGCCAACACAATAGCACCGCTGTCTGAAGTTGTTGTTAATGAACTTAACCGGTAAGACGGGGGTCTGAAATAACCAACCGAACTTTTAACTTCTCCATTATTATCCATACGTTGAATAATAATTCTGTGAAAATAGTCAGCTGTATCGTTGTAAGAATCTGCAGCATACATGTATGTTCCATCCACATTTGCATCACCCATAGACTCAATGCTGGATTCTGAGCTCATTAAATATTGAAAGGTGTTTTGGCCAAAACTCAGATATGAAAAAAGAACAAGAAAACAAGGGGTTAGCATACGAATCATGCTATAAATATAATAAAAAGTAAAATTCAAAAAAATTTGAGCCCTTCTGTAGCAGAATTATACCAGTTAGGTTTTCTGTTTTTTCTTCTTCACACTTGGAAACAAGATGTTATTGAGTATAAGTCGATACCCCGGCGAATTGGGGTGAAGGTTCAAATCTGTTGGAGGCTCTCCTACCATATGTCTGTAATCTTCCGGGTCGTGACCACCATAAAACGTAAACTGGCCTTTGCCCATTGTACCGTGAATGTACCTCGCTTCATTTAGGCTTTTGTTTTCACCCATAATAATTACAGTGCTCTTCACTTGATCTTTATTAAAAGCGGTTGTTTGCCCCATAAAAGCTTTGATAACACGTTCGTGATTTTGTGTTAGAATTGTTGGAATAACATCCCATTTAGCCGAAAATTCGTTTAGAGCAAATAGATCATTTTCTTCTTTGACTTTTCGTGTACGTGGGTCAACATCAATACTCGAAACTTCATACGCCATTGGATTAAGTTCTATTTTAAAATCTTTGAATGCAAATGATTTGGTATAATCTAACTTTGCCTGAGCACCCGATTCAATGGGGTCACCATCAAACATTCTGTCACAAATATCTACACCCTCAGCAGCAAGAGCAATGTCGTAACTGTCTGTAGCACTGCACATAGCAAATAAAAATCCACCTCCCATAGTGAAGTCTCTAATTTTTTTAGAAACGGCAAGTTTCAATTCTGATACCGTTGCATACCCATGCTTTAAAGCCATATCTTCCGCTTCTTTTACTTGTTCTTTGTACCAAGACGCATTTCTATAACTTGCCCAAAACTTTCCATATTGACCCGTAAAGTCTTCATGATGAAGATGTAGCCAATCGTATAAGGGCAATTTACCGTCCAGTACTTCATCATCAAATACCACATCATAAGGAATCTCTGCGTATGTAAGCACCATGGTTACCGCATCATCCCAAGGTTGAGCTGTTTTAGGTGAATAAACCGCAATTTTTGGAGCTTTAAGCAACTTTACCACATCTGCATTTACGGCAGGGTTAGCAATTTCATCTTTAATTTTATTGGCATCACCTTCTGAAATACTTCGGAAACTTACTCCTCGTAATAAACACTCTTTCTCAATTGCTTCATAATGATCTACCATAAAGCTCCCCCCTTCATAATTCAACAACCACTCCACTTCTTGATCTTGTTCTAACACCCAAAAAGCAATTCCGTAAGCTTTTAAGTGATTTTTTTGACTCCCATCCATTGGGATAACCAATTTATCGGCATACACGGCATTAAGCGTGCATGAAATCAACAAGACTATGGTTAAAAAATATTTCATTAATTTATAAAATATGTTGTGGTTTTATGTCCAATAATAACGAGAATTAACCCTAATACATTGCTTAGTAAAACATAACTAAGTAAATTTCTATAATCGGATGCTTGAATTAGCTTAAACATATCTAATCCAAAGCTCGAAAAAGTGGTAAATCCCCCTAAGAAACCTACAATAAGTAGTAGTTCCCATTTAAATGCCTGATTGAATAAAATGGCACTCATGATACCTATCAATAAGCATCCTACCATGTTTACCGAAAAAGTTCCCATTGGAAACGAAGATGCAGAACTGAGATAATCTGCGAGTAACCACCTTGCGGCAGCTCCTAATCCTCCTCCTATAAAAACCCAAAGAATATTCATTTAATGATACGTATACTCAAAGATATACTCCATTTCCAAAACTCCTTCAGGATTGTAGCTATACATATTTTGAATTAATCCGTTTTCGAGATAAAAGAATTCTTGTTTCTGGTTTACCGTATTATAGGATTTAACCATTTGACTATTTTGATTGTACTCATAAAATATTTGAGTAAAATTGGGCTTTTCACCATAGGTGGTATATGCAGAACTTAGTACCACTCCATCATCGTTCATTTCGTAAGATGCCATTTCTATAACAACTCCATCCTCGCCAATATTAAATAACTGTACCAACTCACCTTTAGAATTATATCGAGCTACTGTTGCAGTTTCAACACGAGAACCATCTTGATTTAGGCTTACAATGAAGGTAGAATCTAACCACCCG
>CBDUEX010000171.1:0-4788 GCA_965366305.1 uncultured Bacteroidia bacterium
ATAGGTGCCAAACTTATCACTGATTCCAAAACCAAGGCCAATGTTATAGTTGTATGTTGGATTGTGGGAGAAGCCATCCCACGTCATTCCGAACTGGCCACTTATTCCCCATTTTTCCGTTAAATTCACAGTTGCTGGAATTAAGAACTCAGGAGCAACTCTTTGTCCAACGGATCTTGTAAAATCGCCAGTGGCCAAATCAGGAATGTACAAGTGCCCTAAAAAGCCAATACTCATTCGTTCGTTTTTAAATAAATTAGTTTTAAATCCGATAAACGACGTATTAATCCCTTCAACAACTGAATCTCCGATAAACTCAGCATCCAAGAATCCAGTTAGATTTTTTAGTTCCACAAATTGAAGACTGTTGTATTGAATATTTGCTCGAAGTTCTATTTTTTCGGAAAGTCCATAACGAAAAAGAGTTGAGTTATAAGTAAAGTT
The DNA here is from genome assembly GCA_965366305.1 of uncultured Bacteroidia bacterium. Taxonomy (GTDB): domain Bacteria; phylum Bacteroidota; class Bacteroidia; order NS11-12g; family UBA9320; genus UBA9320. The sequence continues at coordinate 445 of CBDUEX010000171.1, forward strand.
GTTGTATTCCCTAGAATATTTACCAAAAGGGCTCTGATTAAAAACAAAGTCTTTTTCCCAAACAAATCCTGTTTCTATTTGAACCGCACCTATCGGAACAATATTTGGACTTTCAGTAAAATCTGGTCGATCTGTTTCAATTTGAGCGAAATTTTGGCCATAGATAGCCAATAGTAAAATTAACAAAGTTGGTTTCTTCACATTGCAAAGGAAGGCCTTCTGAGCGAATGGTCAATGGAATTCTTCTTTAATACCAATCCTCTTCAAGCTATTGAAACAACCTTGTTATGAACTAATTCCTTCCAACATAAACAGAAATGCATACTCCATTGCGGTTTCTTTAAGAGCTTCGAAGCGTCCAGATGCACCGCCATGTCCTGTTTCCATATTGCATTTCATAATTAAAAGGTTATCATCAGTCTTCATCTCACGAAGCTTAGCTATCCATTTTGCAGGCTCCCAATACTGCACCTGACTATCATGCAACCCAGTGGTAATTAACAAGTTAGGATAGTCTTTTGTTTCTACATTATCGTAAGGGGAATAGCTTTTGATATAGTTATAATATTCCTCATCATTTGGGTTTCCCCATTCGTCATACTCTCCTGTGGTTAGCGGGATAGAATCATCTAACATGGTAGTTACTACGTCTACAAATGGAACTGCAGCAATAACTCCTTTCCAAAGATCTGGTCGATAGTTAATGACCGCTCCCATGAGTAGCCCACCTGCACTTCCACCCATGGCATATAAATGTTCTTTGGTTGTGTATCCAGCTTGAATTAAGTGTTCAGCACAATCAATGAAATCAAAAAATGTATTCTTTTTATTTAACAATTTCCCATTCTCATACCAAGGTCTTCCCAAGTCTTCTCCACCACGAATGTGAGCAATCACATACACAAAGCCTCTATCTAATAAACTTAAGCGAATAGTACTAAAATAAGGGTCTAACGAATGTCCATAAGAACCATATGCATACAGCAACAATGGAGAATCTTTTAACTGACCATCACTAGCAGTTGACTTTTTATACACCACACTCATCGGAACACGCTCGCCATCTCTTGCCGTTGCCCAAATTCGTTTGCTATCGTATTCACCCTCATCATATCCTCCAATAACTTCTTGTTGTTTTAACAAGGTTTTTGCCTTGGTATTCATGTTAAAGTCAAATACAGAACTGGGTGTAGTCATACTCGTATAACCGTATCTTAAAATTTCAGTATCAAACTCAGGGTTTGTACTAGACCAACAGGTATAAGTCTCAGACTCAAATTCCATGTAATACTCCTGTTTGCTCTGCTGGTTGATTACTCGCATATGATTTTGGCCATTGGTGCGTTCTTCAACAACCATAAAGTGCTTGAATATCTCGATTCCCTCCAGCAATGTTTCTTGCCGATGTGCAATTACTTCCTTCCAATTTTCTCGTTCTGTAAGCACCTCATCCGTTTCCATTAATCGAAAGTTTTGAGCATCCCAATTGGTCAAAACATACCACTTGTTTTCAAAATGACTTATCCCGTATTCCAATCCACGAATTCTGGGTTGAAACACCTTAAATGAATCTTCCGGTCTGTCTGCAGGTATAAATTGGTATTCAGATGTGATACTCGCACCACTGCTTATAATGATGTACTTTTCACTCTTACTTTTATAAACAGCACAATTAAATGTATCGTCCATTTCGATAAACCGAACCTTGCTAGCACTTGTTACAATATTGTGCGACATTATCTTGAAACTACGAAGTGTGGTTTCATCTCTTTCGGTGTAAAAAATGGTCTGGTTATCGTTAGCCCATGTTGCTCCACCTGTTGTTCCTTTTATCTCAAAATCCAATAACTTACCAGATTCCAAGTCTTTCATCTTTAAGGTATAGATTCTTCTACTTACTGTATCTTCGCTATACACCAACAGTTTATTATTAGGACTAATACTAAGCCCTCCAACGCTGTAATAACTATGGCCTTTTGCCAGCACATTTACATCTAAAATAATCTCTTCCTTCCCTGCTTCTTTCAATAAGCCACTCCCTTTTTTTCTGCAATAAATTGGATATTCTCCTCCAGAAACATATCGTGTATAATACCAATATCCACGTTTGCGATACGGAACTGACTCATCGTCCTTCTTAATTCTGCCAACCATTTCTTCATATAAGTTCTCTTGAAACTTTTCAGTTGACTCCAGCACCTCTTTTGTATAGGCATTTTCACTATTAAGGTAATCAATTACATCTTGACCTTCTCGTTGGTTCATCCAGAAATAATTGTCGATACGAATGTCTCCGTGGATCTTTAGTTCTTTTACTACCTTTTTAGCTTGTGGTGCGTTCATTATTGCAATGATAAAGTGATAATTATATTTAAGCTCAGATTTATTGAGCTAATCGTTTAGCAGAAATAAATATCTTTGAAAAACTTGAAATTTCTCAATTTGAATCGACACCTAAGAAGCTTTTTTACTTTTATTATTTGCGTGCTCCTTACGGGCCTTGTTCGTGGTCAAAAAGAATTTTTTGTGTCTTTTGATTATAACTACTTAGAAAACATTCCAATCGAAAACAGGATGTTCTTTATTGAAGATGTAAAAGACCAACGCATCGATAAATCCTCAATGGGAACTATTAAAAAAGGTTTAGGGAAAAAGGAACACATCGTGAAAATGGAAGACGGAATTGAAAATGCATTCAATCGATATTATAGAAAAGCATTGCAACCAAAGTCAGGACAAATTCCCATTGTAATTAATGTTAGGCACATTGAAATATCCGAAACAGAAACTGCTATTTTGTCTTCCATTATTGACATGATACTTGACTATAGCTACAAAAACAATGTAATCTTTTCAGATACACTTAGGCAATACCTAACCGACAAATACACTTCCTACTTGCATGACCATAACCTTGCCAACACTTTGAGTCTTTCTGCCGAAAATTTTGACCGATCAGATTGGGAAGGCAAAATAACGGACCCTGAACACATTGCGAGTTTAAAAAAGATGCAAGCGTTAATCCCACCTAAAAAAGAATCAACCAACGAAAAGCCTAAAGAGGAGGAACCACCAAAAAGCAGAAACGTAACTGCCATTGGATATCAAATTGGCGGATATAGTTTAATTGGTTTCAATCAAGAAATGCGTGTAAATAACGTTATTGGTGTTCACTTAGGTGCTGGAATTCTAGGATTTACAGCTGGTATAAAGTTACATCTAAGTCCTTCTATCAATAGTCCGTTTTTCAATTTTAGTTATAAAGATGGGGGAATACGAGAAATAACTGCAGCTGCTGTAGAATATGGAGGAAGAATTCCTTTTGGAAAAGAAATAAACTTTGGATTACACTATCAAATTGGAATCGCCAAAATACTACATGTTTCTAGTACTTTTGAAAATCTTGTTTTTCAAGGAAATGCCCCGCCAGCAATGCTATCCATGGGCATTGGCTTTAGCTGGTAATTATTAGTTTAAAATAACAAAACTTAACCCAGCAGACCATTTCGGTTGCTGAGGAAAATTATCTTTTACAAAGTCAAATAATCGATAATTTAACATAAGCGTAACGGGAGTAAATCCCACTTTCACAAATGCATTTACGTCCTGAAAGTTATGCAATTTTCTTTGCGAAATTTTACTTCCTTCAGATTTTGTGATATACCTAAAATGCACTGGAAGTTTGTAACTTGCTCCAACATCCATTACTACTCCATTCATCCATTCGCGTGCATTAAAAAAAGCAATACGACTAAGAACACTAAATTTCAATCCTGTGTTAGTATACAGTTGCTTTTCATAAGAAGAAATCTTAGCTGGCTTAAATGTCGAATCCAGATAGGTTCTATCAAAATAGATTTCTCCTGCGATTCCCAAATCAAAATTTTTATGCAGATCGAGCCAAGTTTGTTCACCAAAACTGAGACTATAAGCATGGTTAATAAATGGTGTTGATTCTTGCGGATAAGGAGCATACAAAAAACTAATTAGTGACTCTAGCCTGTTACCAAAAGCACTATCATTACAGGTATTACAACACACACTGTATGTCCAAGTAGAAATGCTTATTGTGGTTGTGGAGTCAGAGTAAACCTTTATGTTTTGATACGTAGTTGGATTATCGTATTTTTTGCTGTTGATGACCAATGTATAATTTGCTGTTTCAAGCGAATCAAATTCTACATACCAAGATTCGTTCTGAATAGAATTAACCACAGAATCTTTAATCAGTAAGGTGAAATCAAATCCCTCGTCATCATAATTCTCATTTAATTCAATTTGTAAAACTCCATTTTGACCTAAACTAGAAATTGTTGCTATCAGAAAAATTGATATTGCTAAGCT
>CBDUEX010000172.1:0-4760 GCA_965366305.1 uncultured Bacteroidia bacterium
GTGCGTTGTTTGAATTTCTTTATCGCCGGTAACCATTGCTTTATCTCTAAGGTACTTGTACACTCTTTCTTCCATGTTGTGAAAAGCAAGATTGTCTATTGCCTCCAACAGCTCATTCATTCGATAGTTGTAGGTTTCTAGGATAAAGTCACGCCAGCTCTTATACTTTGCCATCCAATGTTCCACTCGAACCATTGGAACAAATAAAAGCTCAGCATCGCTTTCGGTTATGGCTCGGATCTTACTTTTTGAGGCTTTAGATCCACAGTTTAAGGTAACCGCACAAGTATCTCCAATTTCAAGATAGTACAGGAGTAATTCTTTCCCCTCGTCATCTTCTGTCATTATTTTAAGCGAGCCAGATACAATTAATGGAAGGTGCTCAATTTTGTCACCAATATCAACTACTAATTCGTCGGGTTTAAATTGTTTTAACTGACCGTTATAACAAATTTCATTGATGAGTTCTTCTTCGAAAATATTTTGAAACTTAGCGTACAAATGTTCGTAACACAAAATATCAAAAGGTGCGATAGCCATTGGGCGAATTTAAGGAAATATTACAAGGATTCTTGTAGAATCTTGATTTGATTGTTGACGCCTTGGGTAATTGACTTTACGGAAATTGTTGCACCAGAAATACCGTCGATATTCTTGCCAACTTCAAAACTTTCGCCTTTTTCAAATTGTTTGAGCCATCCTTTATTGGCAATTTGATATCCGTGATTTGCTGTATACTCCAGCACTCGTACTTTCTTAATTTTTCGATTCGTGTCGAATGCTGTCATAAAAAAGAATTGTTCAAAGCTCAGTGAATCGGAACTTGGTTTATCACATCCTCCAATTTTACATCCGTTTGCTCTGCTTATCATGGAGTAGCCAACCAATGAATCTGATTTTGTTATCCTAAATAATTGATGATTAATCGTGGCAGTATCAATTATAGGGATCTCCTCAACTGCAACATCTTTTGAAAACACTTTTGTTAAGTGCCGGTGCATTTTTTTTGATAAATAATCTGGCAAATAACTGTACATCGCAACTACCGATGTTACGAAGAGTAGGGTTATTATACTAAACGTGATTGCCTTTTTTATCATTTTTATCTAAACCAATAACCTATACCTAAATTTACTGTGGTTGACTTAATATCGTTTCCATTAATGATTTGTTGAAAGTCTCCTTTGGCAACAAAATTAGGATTTAAGTACCATGTTAAGCCAGATGTTAGTATAGAATTTGAGTAACTCTTATTGATCGTTTGATTCTCATTTACTTGATTATGTGAATTGAAATTTGAGTATCGTACAAAAGGAACGAGCTTCTTTTTCATTTTAAAAATGGACGAAACATCGTATCCGGCTTCCACATAATAACCCAAAGCATTAGTACCTAAGTCAGTTCCTGTTAGACCGTTGTACTGATCGGTATTGCTCAAATTAGCAAGAATTAATTCTCCTCGTGTTTCAAACTTTTTAAGTTGATACCTGAAATCCAATCCAATCATTGCAATTCCGATAGAAGAGCTATCAGCCATGGCCACTTGAGCGGTGCTATCTTTTTTCATATTATGGTAAAGCGATGATTCTGTTTTACCAAAGTATCCTGCCAATCCAAAGTCAAGGCCTTTAATCCCATAGTAGGTAAGTTTACCAGAAAAGTCGGGACTGGTCATCGTTACTTGCGATCCTTTTTGTCTTGCTCCTCGAATTGGTTTCCCTCCATTTAATTGTGCAGACCCATTATAACCCAGAGGGCCATTTACCAAATACAATTGATAACGTAATCCTGCATTTGGAATGTTACCTGCTATTCCTGCTCCAATTTCTCTCCATGTAGACGGAACCAGAACATTATCAATAACAGGACGTTCAACTCCATTAAATGTAGTGGGTTCATGGTATTCATTTACAATTCCCATTGGGATAAGTAGTAAACCTGCTTGCACATTTAACCAAGGTTTAGCCTGATAATTCAAAAATGCTTGTTCTAGATAAACTTCTTTAATATGTTCAATTTCAATTTCAGTAATGAACGAAGTCTTTTGGTCGAATTTATAACCAAAAAGGAGTACTTGACGGTGAACATCCAATTGACCATTGTATCTTACATCAGGATCAACTTGCTGATTAAAATGTACTTCCCCATAAGCAGCCATTAATAAATTGCCATCTTTACTGTCAATTAAAGTTTGTGCTGAATTTTTTCTTTGCGTAACGGTGGTATCTTTAGTTTGTGCAACACTTGTTATTGAAGCTGCAACCAATAGAATGAGAATCAACTTTTTCATGTAATATCTTAGTTTTTGATGCGGCAAAATTATTTTTATTTAGAATAAATTAAAATAAGAAACGTGAAATTTTATATGATTTTAGTCATACCTCCATGAATTTTGGTGAAAAATTAAGCTATGCTTGGTTTTCTAGCACCGCAAAAACAAAATTTTGTGTTGTTTCAAACGGAGTAGTATGTGTTTCTCTTTTAAAGTTGAGAATATGAAAAGGAGGACAAAAGGTTCGATCAATTGATGTCTTATCGTATTGTGTGATTTCTAACCCACTGCACTTCAATGGTCCATCTTTCGCGAATGTTCCAAGAACAATGTTTTTCGCATGGTTTGCTACAAGATTCTTGTACGTATTGATGTCTTTTGTTGAAGTTAGAAAATGAAAAACTGCTCTGTCGTGCCAGATGTCATAGATTTTATTTGGAGTGAATTCTACAATATCACTAACTATCCACTGAACATTGCTAGCTTTTTCTCCTAGTCGTTTTTTAGCACGGTCTATAGCTGCTTTGGAAATATCTAAAACACTTAAATTGGTGTAACCCAATTGTAATAAGTGATCTACTAAATTACTATCTCCGCCACCAACATCTATTATTGATGCGTTTTTGTCAAGATTAAGGTCATTAATTAAACCCAAAGACGTTTCAGGAACTTCTTGAGTCCAGCTTACTTCATTGGGCTGTTTGGTTGTATAAATTTTATCCCAGTGTTCTTTGTTGCTCATTTGTTTGCTAGTTTAAATGCTTCGTTCAATTCTTTAAAATCTAGATTGCCGTTTACACTTTTTAAATAGTCTAATACAACCAACGCTTTTTTGATCCGAATTTCAGACGACTTTGGTTTGCCAATTATGTGTACTAAACTTCGCTGTTTACCCAAAGTCAGTTTTTTGAAAATGGCGTATGCTTGTTCATCTATTTCCCAAGCAGATTTCAATTCCTCAGGCACTGGCATCCCATATTCTGAATCATCTGGTTTTAAAATAACCTCAACAGAATCTCCAATTTCCAATTTTAATTTCGTTCGAATTTCTTTATTGGTATTGATAAAAAAACTGCCATCTCCTCCAGGCATTAATGCACTTTGATAAGTGTGTTGCTTATTGATGGTGCAAATTACTCGTCTGTTTTCTTTGTTAACCACTTGAGCAGCTATTTCACTAGGAACCAGGATAGCCGCATACCAAACTTGGTTAGGAATACGGATAATACTCGATTTAAATTCAACCATTCTGCCTCACTTATTTCTATTCAAAGAAACAATATTTTTAGAGAATAAATAAGCTATAGAAGTTGTCGAAATTTTGATTTTAAAATCGATTAATACTATTTATGCGTTATTTTGAGTTCAATTAACAATGCTAAGTTACCTAAGAAATATCTGGTTCATTTTCTTGTTGTTCATTTCTGTTTATGGATTTGCTCAAATGAAAAGCGAAAAAATTACATTTAAAGGGAAAGAATACAATCTTTATCCGGTGCGATTTGAGTATAACGATAATCATACAAGCTACAGATATTATCAAAACTATATCTTACGCTCCAACCGGAAGATTAAGAAAGAACGAAGATCGAATAGTTGGGATATAAATATTTCGGATAATGGAAAATTAGTTTATGAAGAGTCATTTGCGTACAATCCTTTTCCGCTGCCCGATGGAGAATATGTGGCCTACTATAAAAAACTATATTTTAAGGATGTAAAAGAAGGCAAACATCGGGTACCCATTTATCGCCACAAGGATACCGTGCGAGTTGCTGCAACTTTTAGAATTGTAAACAATAATTTAGAAGGAAAAATCCAATGGTACGATTTCTACGATCCCAGTTTAATAGTGCAACAAGGGCAATTTGTAAATGGGGTAAAAGAAGGAGAATGGCGGATGAAAATCAATAAGAAAGAACTCACTTATAACTATGTTGGCAACAATTTAACAGGAAAATTTGCAATCACATATAACGGAAAAGTAAGGAGGGAAGGAGAGCTGCTGAACGGAGAGTTTGTTTCCCAAAAAACATACTTTAAGAATGGGAAGGTGAATAGAAATAGCCAATATGTTGCTGGGGATTTAATATTTAAAGAGCGATGGTATAAAAAAAGTGGTAAAATACGCTCGGTATATAACAATACAGACACAGCTTCTTATAGGTTGGTTCGATACGATAAAAAAGGAGCCATATTGTTTATTTCAAGAAAATTACCAGATGGGAATATGCAAATGACAACCTATTACCCTTCTGGCAAATTACTAAAGGAAATTGTTTGTTCAGATGATAGCGTTGTTTCGTTTAATAACCGTCAGCACAATTTGGCAAATTGGTATGCAGATCTTGATAGGAGCCTATATTACAAATTTGTTTTGTCGGAAAAATCCTATTTCGAAAATGGGCAGATACGTTATGAGTTTGATGCTAAAAACGAAAGCAATGAAGTCTTAAAGCAAGTTAATAAGAAAGGCAAAGTGCTTCGA
>CBDUEX010000173.1:0-4714 GCA_965366305.1 uncultured Bacteroidia bacterium
TAAGCGGTCCGGACATGGTCCCGATAGCTATCGGGACGAACCCTCGATCTTGATATGTTGAAATCGCTATAAACAAAAAAGTCCCTCCAAAAGGAGAGGCTTTAAGCGGTCCAGACATGGTCCCGATAGCTATCGGGACGAACCCGCGACCTTGATATGTTGAAATCACTATAAACGAAAAAAGCCCCTCCAAAAGGAGAGACTTTAAGCGGTCCGGACGGGACTCGAACCCGCGACCCCCTGCGTGACAGGCAGGTATTCTAACCAACTGAACTACCGGACCTCGGTTTTTCAGGATTGCAAATATAATTGCTTGTTAAAATTATCAAATTCTTTTTTTGATTATTTATCTTTTAACTTCATTTATAGCAAATTAAACAAAGATTTTAAATTGAAATTAGACCACATTATTTAGTAAAGCATTCTACTGAAAGCCTTGGTGTTATTGCCCTAAGAAGCTTACTGCTCCGTTATTCAATTCGTATTTTTCACCTGTTTCAGAACAGGTAGCTTTTCCGTCTTTAAATTCAAGACGTTGTCCATTTTTACTCATCCAACCAATTTGTTTGCTCGGATTGCCCACAATTAAGGCAAATGCGGGTACATTTTTAGTTACAACGCTTCCCGCTCCAATAAAACAATACTCCCCCAATGTGTTGCCACAAATTATGGTAGCGTTGGCTCCAATAGTTGCTCCTTTTTTCACTGTGGTTTTATCGTATTGATTTCTTCTAACAACAGCACTTCTTGGATTGATGACATTGGTGAAAACAGCACTTGGCCCCAGAAAAACGTCATCCTCACAGACAACGCCGGTATAAATGCTAACATTATTTTGGACTTTTACATTACTCCCCAATACCACATCTGGACTAACAACTACATTTTGACCAATGTTACAGTTTTCTCCTAAAACCGAACCTGTCATAATATGGCTAAAATGCCAAATTTTGCTGCCCTTGCCTATTTTACAATCTGCATCAATAACTGCGGTATCATGAGCAAAGAAATCCATTAAAACTCTTTTGGATAAGCATACTTGTATAAATGATCTTCTGGTAATGCCTTAAAGTAATCGTACGTGATTTTTAAGCCCTCTGATCGCGAGTATTTTGGTTCCCACTTAAGAAGTTCTTTTGCACGTGTAATGTCTGGTTTACGTTGCTTAGGATCGTCCTTTGGTAAGTCTTTAAATACTATTTTTTGGTCGGTTCCTGTTAACGCGATAATTTCTTTAGCAAAGTCAAGAATGCTAATTTCATCTGGGTTTCCAATATTTACGGGTTGAGCATAATCACTCATGAGTAAACGATAAATTCCTTCTATTAAATCATCTACATAACAAAAACTTCTGGTTTGACTACCGTCTCCAAAAACAGTGATATCCTCACCTCTTAATGCTTGTCCGATAAATGCGGGCAAAGCTCTACCATCGTTTAATCGCATGCGGGGTCCGTAGGTGTTAAATATTCTAACAATTCTGGTTTCAACATTGTGGTAGGTGTGATAAGCCATGGTCATTGCCTCTTGAAAACGTTTTGCCTCGTCATAAACACCTCGTGGTCCTACGGGGTTAACATTTCCCCAATAATCCTCATTTTGCGGATGAACCAACGGGTCTCCATAAACTTCTGAAGTTGAAGCAATTAGCATGCGAGCTCCTTTTGCTAAGGCTAAACCTAAGCAATTATGAGTTCCTAAACTTCCTACTTTTAGAGTTGGAATAGGAATTTTTAAATAATCAATAGGACTTGCTGGTGAAGCGAAATGTAGAATGTAATCGAGTTGACCCGGCACATGGATGTATTTTGAAACATCGTGATGATAGAATTGAAAGTTTTCTAATGGCATCAAATGTTCAATGTTTTGCATGCTTCCTGTAATTAGGTTGTCCATGGCAATAACTTTGTATCCTTCTTTTATGAATCGATCACAAAGATGTGAACCTAAAAAACCTGCTCCGCCTGTAATTAATATTGTTTTCATGTTATTTGGTTCCTATGCAATAATACTCAAATCCTAAGTTTTTCATTTCGTGCTTGTCGTACACATTTCTTCCATCAAAAATCAGCTTGTTTTTCAATTTCTCTCCAACAGTGTCGAAGTCTGGTATTTTAAATTCTGACCACTCGGTAACTAATAATAGAGCATCAGAACCTTCCAATGCGTCATATCTATTCTCTGAGTAGGTAATTTTATCGCCAATCATTCGCTGAGTTTCTTCCATTGAAACCGGGTCGTATGCAACTACTTTACCACCTGCATTTATAATATGGTCGATTAAAACCAACGATGGAGCTTCACGCATGTCATCTGTATTTGGTTTAAACGACAATCCCCACATGGTAAATGTTTTACCACTAAGGTCGTTTCCTAGCACGTTCACCATTTTATTGAAAAGAACCGATTTTTGATCATCATTAACATCTTCAACGGCTTCTAATATTCGCATGGCATGTCCGTTTTCTCTAGCTGTTTTTATAAGAGCTTTCACATCTTTTGGAAAACAACTTCCGCCATATCCAATTCCTGCGTAAATAAAACGTGACCCAATCCGAGGGTCACTACCAATTCCTTGTCGCACTTTATTGACATCAGCTCCCATAATCTCACATAAATTAGCGATATCATTCATGAAGCTGATTCGTGTAGCCAACATAGCGTTAGCCGCATATTTTGTCATTTCAGCTGAAGGAATATCCATAAAAATAAGCGGATGACCGTTCATAATAAACGGTTTATATAGCTTACTCATTGTTTCTTGAGCACGTTGAGATTCAACACCAACAACAATTCTATCGGGTTTCATGAAATCGTCTATGGCAGCACCTTCTTTTAGAAATTCAGGATTACTTGCAATATCAAAATCTATACTAACACCACGCTTATCCAATTCGTCTTGTACAGCCTTTTTAACCTTTTCGGATGTTCCTACAGGAACAGTGCTTTTGGTTACGATAACACCATACTCGCTCATGTGTTTTCCAATTTCGCGAGCCACGCCTAGCACATATTTAAGATCGGCACTTCCATCTTCATCGGGAGGAGTTCCAACAGCAATAAAGGCCACTTGAGCTCCTTTAATACTTTCTTCTAGAGAAGTGCTAAAATGAAAACGACCTTTTTTGTGATTTCTAACCACCATGGATTCTAATCCTGGCTCGTAGATGGGCATAATGCCATTTTTTAAACCCTCGATTTTTTTCTCATCGATATCAATACAAACTACATCGGTGCCAACTTCGGCTAAACAAGTGCCTGTTACTAACCCAACATATCCTGTACCTACAACTGATATTTTCATTTAAGTTTCTTGAATTTTGCTGGGCAAAGATATTCAATGATTTAATTCTAGTGGACTTTTTACCAAGCCAATGCTACCTATTGTAAAAAAGGCTGCACATTCTACTGTTATTATTATTTCTTTGCATGGATGAAGAACATCATAGCAATCCTTTTTTTGTTAGTTAGCTTTAGCTCTAAAGCACAAATTGCTAATTTTTCGAAACAAGGCTTTTTCTTTAGCCCAAATTATGCTGTTCAAATTCCGCAAGCTGATATGAAGGAGCGATTTAGAACGTTTTCTTCCATTGGTTTAGGCACTACGTATAAAACGAAAAGGAACATCACTTTTGGAATTGATTATGATTGGTATTTTGGGAATAGACTTAGAGAAAGTGGCACTTTTAGTGCAATTACCGTAGATTCTGGGCAGATTATTGATTCCGATGGAAACTTTTCTATCGTTCGTTTGAATATCAAAGGAAATTACCTCACTGCCAATGTAGGTTATCTGTTTAATGTACCCAAAGATGAGCCCAATTCCGGAATTCTTGTTCAGCTCGGTTTTGGCTGGATGCAACATAAAATCGACATTGTTTCTTCTCAGAATAAAATACCTCAATTGAATGGAGAGTACGAGAAAGGATACGATAAACTTACGTACGGGTTTGCGATGAAGCAATTCGTTGGATATCAGCATTTAGTAAATCGTAATCACTTCCACTTTAGAATAGGTTTAGAGTTTAATGAGGGCTTTACACAGGGGCGTAGAACATGGGATTTTAATTCAAATAAATCAGGTCTCGATAAACGCTTAGACGGCACTGTCGCGATTAAGGCTGGAGTAGTACTGCCTGTTTTCACCAAAGCACGAGAAGACGAAGAATTCTTTATCGATTAGGCATGTTTCGCTTATTATATACCATCATTTCCGGGATATCACCAAGCTTATTGCAAGTCCTAGGCTTATTCAATCAGAAAATTGGATCCTTTTTAAGTGACAGGGGAAAAGGAGAAGAAGTAACAATTGGGACCAAGAAGTTTTGGATTCATTGTGCATCATTAGGCGAATATGAGATGGCCGTTCCAATTATTGAAGAGCTATTGAAACAACACACATTAGATGATCTCCTAATCACCTTTTTTAGCCCGAGTGGGTACAAGCAAGCAATTAAGGGGAAATTTAAATCGAGTATCATGTATTTGCCGCTGGATACAATTCGAAATGTAAATCAGTTTTATAAAAATTATCAACCTACTCATGCATTATTTATCCGCTATGATTTTTGGTTCAACTTTATATCAGAGGGATTAAAAAGGGGAACAAATTTTTACTTGGTAAATGGAAGATTTACAGCAAACCACAAAATATTTGGACTATTAGGTAAGCCGTATTTGAAATTAATTAATCAGTTCAAAACTGTGTTCGTCT
>CBDUEX010000174.1:0-4682 GCA_965366305.1 uncultured Bacteroidia bacterium
AGCGACACGTTAGAAAATAATTTAGAAGCCAAATTATAAATTGGTTTCCTGCAATTTCATTGATCTAATTACCATTTCTAATTGAACGTTCAATTAGGTTGACTCGCTGATAACAATCCCCTGTTTTGTGAAAAAATAGAATAATTTTAGTAGCTTTGGGATGACTAACCGCCCCATAATATGAACAAATTTCTTATTATCTTATTGAGTATAAGTTTTACTCTTCAAGCTTATTCTCAAAATTTCACCTTCTTAAAAGACATATATACCGGAAGTAGAAATTCTTCGATATTCTTTCTATTTGAACACAACTCAAAACTTTTTTTTTCGGCTAGTAGTGAAGAATATGGACAAGAGTTATGGGAGACAGATGGTACTCCTAATGGAACAAAACTGTTTATGGACATAGTTCCTGGACCAGGAAGTTCATCACCTTATGTTAATAGAGAAAATGGCAAGATGTACAAGGGGAAATTCTATTTTACCGCAGTTGACGACGCCAATGGTAAAGAACTATGGAGTACTGATGGAACTGTTGCCAACACAAAGCTATTTGCAGATATTAATACAGGCTCAGAATCATCATTCTCAAGTGTAGTGGCACAATTCAATAACTTATTGTTTTTTAATGCAGATGATGGAAGTCATGGTTATGAATTGTGGGTAACAGATGGAACAGAATCTGGCACAAAGCTGCTGAAGGATATTGCACCTGGAAGTAAAAGTTCAAATGCTGATGGATTTTTAAAGTTTAAAGGTAAGTTGTATTTTCTAGCAGATAATTATACGAATGGAAGGGAACTTTGGGAAACGGATGGTACTGCAGCTGGCACAAAAATGATTAAAGATATCTTGCCTGGTTCAAAAGATGGTGCAGGACATCTCTTAGTACCCTATAAAGATCATTTCTACTTTGCAGGAGACGATGGCGTCACTGGCAAGGAGTTGTGGACAAGCGATGGAACTTCAAGTGGTACAAAGATTTTAATCGACTTATATGCTGGGGCAGAAGACGGTATTTTTTTAACAGCAATTTTTGCAAATAGCGATTTAATTTATTTTACAGGAACCAATGGAACTAACGGACATGAAGTTTGGATCTCTGATGGCAGTTCTTCTGGAACAAGTATGCTGAAGGATATTAATGAAGGTCCTGGTGATGGATATCCGAGAGACTTTTTAAATTACAACGGCATGGTGCTTTTTACAGCCTCGGAGCCTGTCAATGGTCAAGAAATTTGGATAACGGATGGTACTACATCGGGAACCCAACTTGTGAAAGATTTAGTAGAAGGCCCTTACGCTGGGACTCGATTACTCGGAATTTGTGGGGGGCTCGCATTCTATTCAGCGGCATATACGGAGTTAGCTTCTACAGATGGAACTTCGGAGGGGACACAGATTCATAGACCTAGCCAAGCAAACTACATCGGAGATTTAAAGTATGGCGGTTATGACTGCTTTGATGACAATGTCTATTTGTGGGTGACATATGATACAACCACTGGAAGAGAACTGTGGAAATATAATATTCCTGAAGAGGCAGGTGTTAAACCTTTGTCCAATAAAAAACAAGTAAAATTAGTCCCAAACCCTGCTCAATCGGAGGTAACAATCTCTTCTCAAAATGTAATTAAAGCTGTCAGCATCTACAATATGAATGGTCAGATGATTACTGAATATTTCTTTAACCAGATTAATCCAACATTTGATATTAGTACTTATGACAAGGGAGTCTATTTCCTAAATGTTTTCTTGGATAATCAACAAATTACTCAAAGATTGATTGTTTACTAATTATAATGTTCGATTAATTTGTTGTACTTTACTTTCTAAAAAGATCACACAAAAAAGCCCGAGCAGATGCTCAGGCTTTTTTATGCGGTGTTTATGATTTAAATCTTTTTAACGTTTACAGCATTCAGACCTTTCATTCCTTTTTCAAGTTCGAATGAAACTTTGTCTCCTTCTGTTACGTCATCTATAAGTCCTTTGTAATGTACAAAGTAACTCTCGTTTGTTCCGATTTCTTTGATGAATCCGAAACCTTTATCAGTATTAAAGAAATCTATTTTGCCTTCTCGAACAGCATCCATGTCAAACACTTCTTGCTTAGGAACGCTGATATTAATGCTTTCTACATCAATTTCAATTTTGGCATCTGGATCCGGTGGCGTATCTGAAATGTTTCCATGTTCATCAATGTAGGCCATCATGTTTTCTAATCCTCCACCCTTAGAAGCAGCTTTACGCTCTTCACGTTTCTCTTCTTTTTCTTTACGCTTTTTTATGCGTTTTTTTTCTTTTTCTTTTTTACTGTAAGTTTCTTGAGATTTTGACATTTATTATTCTGTATTCTTATTATTTCAACAAAGTTAAGTAGATTCTAGGTAAACAACAATATAATAAATGAACAAACGTTGTAGATTAAGTTATTTAATTTTCAATAAATATTGAAAGTATAGAAATTTTATTACATTTGTACTATGAAATTGTCAGATCAGGAGCAAAAGTTCGTGCAAACATGGGGAACATTAGGTACCAACTGGGGTATAAATAAAACCATGGCACAGCTGCATGCCTTATTATTAATTTCAGAAAAAGCACTTAGTACAGAAGAAATGATGGAAATGCTTACTATTTCAAGAGGAAACACCAATATGAATGTAAGAGCCTTAGTAGAGTGGGGGTTGTGTAATAAAGAAATGATTAGCGGAGATAGAAGAGATTTCTATAGTGCTAAGAAAGACATTTGGGTTATAGCTCGTCAAATTGCTAAGCAAAGAAGAAAGCGAGAACTGGATCCTGTTATAAATGCGTTGGTTGAATTAAAACAAGAAACACCAAATACAAAAGAAAATAAAGAACTTTTAGACCGTGTAAATGATATTGAAGATTTCGCTATAAAGATTGATAAAATGCTAGAGAAATTTGTGAAATCAGATGAAAATTGGTTCTATAAAGTATTACTCAAATTAGTGTAATATTTTTTTAGCTAAAAGTTTCAAAAATTATTGAAAATACAGAAAGATGAATAACTTAACAGCCTATATAATCTACCTACTTATTGCAACCATACTAACCGTATTTGTTGGTAAGAATCTACACTCGAATGGTTATTACTTAATTTTGGAATTGTTTGAAAATGAGGTATTTACACGTACTGTAAATAACCTATTACTAACTGGATACTATTTGGTAAATTTAGGTTATGTAGCAATAACCATAACCTCGTTCCCAGACATTTCTAGTTCTCTTGTACTACTAGAAGTGCTTGCTAGTAAACTAGGAGCAATCACCTTAATTCTAGGTTCTCTTCACTTTAACAATATTATAATTCTGCACTTTTTGAGTAGCAGGAAACAAAACATCATACAACTATTTAACAATTAAAATTTTCAATTATGAATGATTACATCGTAAAAACTTACATCGCTTATTTACCAGTTGCAATTCTACTTACCTTTATTGTGGCACGTATCTTCTTCAAGAACTCCAAAATTTTTATGCTGGATATCTTTAATGGTCGACAGGAAATTGCACTGAGTACCAACCACCTTTTTGAAGTTGGCTTCTATCTACTTAGTCTGGGTTTTGCATTGTTTAACATGCAAATCAACAAGAATGACTTTACCTCGTATCAAGATGTGATGACAGAAAAAGGCAGCTATTCTTCTCAAAAACTACTTGAATTTGGTCAGCAAGACATGTTCGAAATGCTAAGCAGCAAGGTAGGCTTGCTGTCTGTTGCTCTTGGTCTAATGGTTTTCTTTTTAATGTTTATGTTATTTAGAGGAAAACGTAAGTCTGCCGAAAACAAAGCACGTAAAGCGAGAACTGAAGCACTTGCAGCACTGGATAATAGTAAATTAGCCCACTAATTCATTAATCTCAAATCTTATGAACGATTTAAAAAAACGCAGCTCATATCTTTCTAGCCTAGTTACAGGCTTAGTTGGATGGATAGGATTCTTAATTGTTGGTGCTCTTGCTTTTGGCATTCAGATACCTATTTACACGTTGTTGACAAGCGGTGCTGTTATAGCCATAATACAAGTGCTACTTCTTAGAGGACTTTTTAAAACACTAAGAATGCACAAGCATATTTTAATAGGGGCGTTTTGGGGACTAGTGACTTGCATCCCATTGTATTTTGCCTTAGCATATTTGCTTCCAGAGTTTGCTGGCAATACAAAGCAATGGCTCTTCATCTTTGCATACATAGGTGCACCGGTTGGAGCATTCTTATCCTATTTCCATATTGATGACCTGAAGGTGGAACAATCATTTAAGGAAAATGAAACAATAGAATATGGACGAGATGCTCATTGGTTAGAACCCTTTCTCTATGGAGTGTTTGCTTACTTAATAGCATTCTTGCCTTTTGCACATTTAGATCTAACTATTTCTGTAATAATAGTAGGTGCCATGAGCGGAGTTTTCGCTGCAGGAATAAGTCACTTTTCACCCGATAAGTTCAAGTTCTCTAGAGTATTGTTTTTAAGCATTGTTATTGTAATGGGAGTTTTGCAAGGCTTTTTAACTGGACTTCTTTTTAGAAATCATGATGCTTTGTTATTAATGAACCCGTTGCTCCATGGTATTATTGGAGGTGTTTTAACCTATTTCGTCACTCTATTGCGTGGACGCCAATTAGCTAAAAAAGAAATGGAGGCTGCCGT
>CBDUEX010000175.1:0-4671 GCA_965366305.1 uncultured Bacteroidia bacterium
AATTGAGCTAACAACAAAAGCTAAAGACAATTCCAAGAAAACAGATAAAGTTAATCTACTCGAATTTATTGATGTAAAGGGTTGGAAGAGTATTGGAAACAAGTTATGTGGAAAGGAATTTTCAAAAGCGAAATTGCTGCCTCCATTGCCAGAAGACGAACCTAAAGTAAAGAAGGAAGAAAAGATTGAAAAGCAATCTTCTTCAGAAGACACTCAAGAGACAAGTGTGAAAAACGAAAAGAATGCTGGTGACGAGGAGGTGTCTCCAGCAGAAGAAAAACAGCCCAAAAAGGAAGAGCCAAAACCAATAGAAAATAAAGTTCAATCTGAACAAAAGAATGACGACAAATCCTCCGATAAACCCGGAGATACTTTTACAAGTGGTGACCAAATAAGCCTATTATGACACAAACTAAACCAGCTCCGACTTTCAAAAACATTAAAAAGCTTCACTTGCTGTTGTGTTTTATATTAACTGCGGTTATTCTTGGATTTTACTACATAACTATTTCTGCAGGAAGTCAAATGGGAAAAGAAGATCCCGCAGGTCTTATCTATGAATTTGTAGTGCCCATAATAGCGGTAGCATCTATACTAGTTGGAAACTTCTTGGCAAAGAAAACGATAAAAAAAGTAGCTTCGGGCGATAGCTTCGACCATAAGATGCATGCTATTCAAGCTAGTAGTGTTCAATTGTGGAGTGTTGTTGTTGGCTCATCAATATTTGCAACAATTGGGTTCTTTATGACAGGACGAACAAATTTGATTTTATACGCTTTAATGTTAGGAGTTTTATTGATCTACTTAAGACCAATAAAATCTAAAATTGTAAAAGATTTTAAACTATCAGAAGACGAAGCACAAGAACTTGGCGAAGCATTATGAAACTGGCGAAATTTAGAAAGCAAGCAACTTCGCTAAGCATGAGATTGTTCTTGTTGCGAAAACTTCCGTTAGCTTTTATTGCTGGAGTTCGAGTTAAACAATTTGACGAAGAGTGCAGCATCACAAAACTCAAGTTTGGGTGGATCAATCAAAATCCATTTAAATCGATGTATTTCGCAGCAATGCAAATGGCTGCTGAGTTAGCAACAGGCATGTTACTCTATCAATACGTTGCTTCTGGACACAACTTCTCTATGCTTTTAGTATCGTTAAATGCCGAGTATTATAAGAAAGCTGTTGGTGTTATCCACTTCACATGTCGGCAATCTTCTGAGATGAATAAATTTATCAGTGAGCTTGAAAAAAGCACAACTGGCATCACAAAAAAATTAACAGTTCATGCTACAAATCAAGAAGGAGAAGAAGTTGCAAAATTTGAATTTGATTGGTCTTGTAAAACAAAGTAAGGCCCAGAAATCTTCTAGGCCTTAAGCTAAGGTTTGGTTAATTAATCTCAGACTTTCTAGTATCTGAAATGAGGTTTACATGGTAAATATAGTCATTTACTTAAAAATGACAAGTTTTAAGCGAGTGTTTATAGAAAATAGTCAGTTAAAATAGTGACTATTGCAGCCTAATATCAACTGTCATTAAAGCCAATAGATCATATATCTTATTAATAATTCTTGCAGTAATTTGGGGCAGCTCTTTTATTCTAATGAAAGAAGGCTTAAAGAGTTATTCTAGCTATCAAGTAGCGGCGTTAAGAATGATTCTTGCGGGAATTTCGCTCCTACTATTTATTAAGAAAGAGTGGTTGGTTAAATCCAGAAAAGATGTAAAATACTTTGCTATTTCTGGTATTGTAGGAAGTGGTATTCCTGCGTTTCTATTTACTGCAGCACAAACTAAAATACCAAGTTCCTTGGCAGGTGCACTAAATGGTTTAACACCACTTTTTGCACTTTTGGTAGGTGTATTGTTCTTAGGAGTTCAGTTTAATAGATACAAAATGCTCGGTGTAGTACTAGGACTTATCGGTGCATTTTTACTGATATTCCATAAAGGAGTTGAAATTCATGTTTACCACACCGGTTTAATTGTATTGGCCACATTATGTTACGGTATAAATGTAAATATAATCAAGCATAAATTGGGCAACTACCCTCCTATTTTTGTTGCCGCTTATCCATTGTTAATCGTTGGTAGTTTGAGTTTGATTGTGCTCTTTTTTACTGGTTTCAATTTCAATTTTTCAGAACCGCAAACGGTAAGATCTTTTGGAGCAATTTTGATATTGTCGATAGTAGGAACTTCCATTAGTTTAGTTCTGTTTAATAAATTAATTCAAAAGACAACAGCTGTGTTTGCATCTTCGGTTACATACCTTATCCCAATTGTTGCCTTATTTTGGGGCTTAATAGACCATGAGCAAGTTACCGTTAATCAACTAATGGGATTAGTGCTAATCTTGATTGCTATTTGGTTGATTAGAAAAGAAAAAGTCAGTTTAACTACATAAATCGTTATTATCATTACTAATGAAATTTAATCACAACATCGAGGATAGAAACAGCTACACCTATCAGGAATATAGAGCGTTAATCAACTCCTTATTACTTCAAAATAAAACTACGGGTACCAATCATTCTGCGGATATGATAAAGCATACAGAAATGAACGTAGTTCGTTTAAACCGATTGGACAAAACGGCAAAGCTTAGTGACGAACTAACAAAAGCATTGCAAACATCTCCTAGCCAACATTGGGTGATTATTTCTGAAGCGTGGTGTGGAGATGCTGCTCAAAGTATGCCTTGGCTTAATAAAATGGCAGAAACCAATCCTGAAATTAAGCTAAGCATATTGCTTAGGGATGAAAACACCGATATTATTGATGATTTTCTAACCAATAATGGACGAAGCATCCCAAAACTTATTTCGTTAGATGCAGAAGGGAATATTCTATTTGATTGGGGGCCTAGACCAACAGAAATTCAAGATGAATATATGCGTCTAAAGTCAGAGGGATTAGCCTATGAGGATATCTCTACCGTTATTCATACCTTGTACGCAAAGAACAAAGGAATTGCTATTCAAGAAGAGTTCAAGTTGATTTTAGGTGAACTCAAGAACCAGCACGCTTTCTAATTGGGCAAAAGTCCACTCTTTTTATTGATAAGTTTTGTGAATTTAATTTGTGTAAACTCAAAAATTTGAATTTTTTTGACACCTTTAAAAAATTAAATCTAGAAAATGAAATTTATAGTAAATACAGATCAACTGCTTCACAAACTACAAAGCATTAGCGGAACCATTGTTTCGAAGCCAGTAATACCGATTTTAGATCATTTTCTATTTGACATTGCGGGAGGTAAACTAACCATAACTGCAACCGATCTAGAAACTTCCATGAGCACGGGAATTGATGTTCAGTCTGATGAGGACGTGAGAATAGCGGTTCCTTCAAAAATGTGTTTGGATACCTTAAAAGCTTTACCAAATCAGCCAGTAACCTTCACAATCAATAGCGATAAAAACAGTATTGAGTTAAAGTCTGAATTTGGACGCTATAAACTAGTTGGTCAAAATGCCGATGATTTTCCAAAAATTCCGGAAACTACTTCAGAAAACAGTTTTAAAATGGAAGCTGGTGTTTTATCTTCAAGCATTACAAAAACAATCTTTTCATCTGGAAACGATGAGTTGAGATTGAGTTTGACTGGAGTTTATGTTCAATTGTTTAAGGATAATGCAGTATTTGTTGCTACAGATGCAAATCGTCTTGTGAAAGTTGAACGTGCAGATGTTAAGCCAGGTGTTGAAAGTAATTTTATCTTACCAAAAAAGGCATTAAACCTTTTAAAAACTAATCTGCCTCACGATGATACAGAAGTACAAGTTGACTTTAATGATTCTAATGCATTCTTTGCCTTTGATGACATCAAGTTGATATGTAGACTAATTGATGAGAGATATCCTGACTACAGAGCTGTAATACCTACAGACAACCCAAATAGACTTTCTATCTCTCGTCTGGATTTTTTAAATTCCGTTAAGAGAATTAGTATTTTCGGAAATAGAACAACCAATCAAATAAATATTAAAATCACAGGTAGCGAATTAACCATCTCTGCAGAAGATATAGATTTAAGCAATGAAGCTGTTGAACGTCTGGGATGTGACTACACCGGGGAGGATATGGAAATAGGGTTTAATTCTAAACTTCTTATTGAAATGCTACAAAATTTGAACACTTCAGATGTAGTAATTGAACTTTCCACTCCAAACAGAGCTGGAATCATCTTGCCTTCAACAAATGAAGATCATGAAGATCTGTTGATGTTAATTATGCCAATGATGATAGCAAGTGCTTCTTAGTATTGTAAGCTAAGTGTCACATGATTGTCAGAATGAATAAAAAGGATATTTAAGTGAAGTAACGTTTCTATATTCGTTACGACTTAATAGTCAGAAAGCCAATCAAAAGCCTCGGTACTAGGTGCTGGGGCTTTTACTTTTATAAAAATCTCGTTTTGTTAAATGCGTACAACAATATTGCTCGCTACTATTCTTCCTTGGCTTCAATACTATTTGGTAAATCCATACTAAACATTCAACTTAAGTTAATTCAACATTTACCAACCAAAGGCAGTCTCCTAATTCTTGGCGGAGGCAATGGTCAAATCTTACCTTATATTTTTCAACACGCTCCAAATCTTCAAATTGAATACTTAGAAGCGTCTAGCAGTATGATAACCATTGCCAAGAAAGAAGCACCTCCACT
>CBDUEX010000176.1:0-4667 GCA_965366305.1 uncultured Bacteroidia bacterium
TCTTTTAGTTTGCGTTGGCTTGGTTGGTACTACTTCTATTTTACCTGGTCTACCTTGTGAGTGGTAGTCTAAGGCATTGTCAAATTGACTTTTCATTCTCTGTATTTAGTTTAGCAAAGGTATTTTTTGTTTTATTCTAGCAGTACGTATTTTCTGAATTATAAGCTGAAGAATTCTGATAAGCTTCCTCCATGTTCCAGCTTGTAACCTCTGTCACCAAGCATTACATTCCCACATTCAATATTCAAATCATGTTCAAAAAACAAGGTATAATTGTTGGCTACCGCATCTTCTAAAAAAGATGCTCTTTCACTCATTGTGTCTAGGGGTCGAATATCATAACCCATCACATAGTTTGGTTTAATATGTCCGGATGATGGTATCATATCGGCCATAAATACGAGTGTTTTATCGCCGATTTTAATTTTAGGACAAAACATACTTTCTGTATGTCCTTGTGCTAATATTCCAGAAATATTTTCGCTAATTTTCAAATCATCTTGTATGAAATGGAGATTGCCAAGTTCTTGAATTGGCAACATATTTTCTTTTAGGAAAGAAGCTTTTTCTCTTGGGTTTGGGTTGATTGCATGTTCCCAGTGTTTAGGATGCACCCAATATTTTGCATTAGGAAAAGTAAGTTTGTAATTGTCTTTGGTACTATTCCACATTACACTTCCACCGCAATGATCGAAATGAAGGTGTGTTAGAACAACATCTGTAATGTCATTGAAATCAACTCCAACATCATTCAAAGATTTTTGCAAAGAATGAATTCCATTAAGATAATAATATCCAAAGAACTTTTCACTTTGTTTTTCACCCATTCCATTGTCAATTAGGATTAGTCGATCTCCATCTTCCACTAACAAGCAACGCATGGCCCAATTGCACATGTTGTTTTCATCGGCAGGATTTATACGTTGCCAAATTGATTTAGGTACAGTGCCAAACATAGCTCCGCCATCAAGCATAAAATTTCCGGTATGTATAGTTTGTAGTCTCATGTTAAAAATAATCGTGTTTTACAAATTTATATCGTTTATAAACTCCTTTTGATTGAATGATAAAAATATAGACCCCCGATTGCAGATAGGATAGGTTTAACGATTCGATATAGGGAAAATCTGAGGAAACACCATTTAGCAATTGAAGATAAACTTGATTGCCATAGGTGTCTATTATTTGAAGACTTGCACTGGCACTTTGGGCAGGGGCAAATTGCAAGTGAATATCAACTCGATCTAGCACTAAGCTGGGCCAAAAATCAAAGAAATAGAAATCATTTTGGCATACTCCAGAATATTGGATTTGATTGTTACCAGCGGCATTATAACTTAAGCATTCGTTTCTATACGTAATGTTGTCGCATCCACAAACAGGAGAATATACAGGGCCGCATTGATACCATGGATTAATGCGATTTGAATCAATGCATTGAACACCTATTTGAGCATAGCTAAAATGGTGAAATAAGAGGCTGAAAGTCAGTATATAGAGAATGCGATAAATGATGCTCAAAATTAAGCGATTCACGGTCTTTTATGGCATATAATTGAAATTGTTACATTCGTAAAACCTTATTTTTAAGTAATCTTAAAATTTCCATAACCTGGTCTTTTTAATTTATAGAGGTAATAATTTAAAGATAAAATTAGACTTACCATTGAACATCAAAGCAATGGTGACCCAACCATTTTAAAACAACCCACGTATATAACCTTAAAATACATTATGATAAAAATTAATAAACTTCAAATCTCAATACTACTTTTGGCAACGGCCTTGCTTTTTACTCAATGTA
The DNA here is from genome assembly GCA_965366305.1 of uncultured Bacteroidia bacterium. Classification (GTDB taxonomy): domain Bacteria; phylum Bacteroidota; class Bacteroidia; order NS11-12g; family UBA9320; genus UBA9320. The sequence goes on from CBDUEX010000176.1 coordinate 1,805, forward strand.
ATGATGTAGAAACAGCAGCTCCGAAGGGTACGTATTCAACCAATTTTAGTTCAGGAAAAGCATTTTTAGAAAGCAATGCTCCACGCACACAAAACTATACAAAGGATGCAAGTTCATCGTTTCAAATTAAATCATCAGGTGGGTTAACTTATTCATTTCCAGCTAATTCATTCTACTTAAATGGCACTCAAGTTTCTGGGAATGTAGAAATTGAGATAACAGAATATCTATCAAAAGCGGACATGATTTTCTCAGGAGTTACTACAACTTCAGATGATAAAATTTTAGAGTCTGGTGGAATGTTCAAAATAGAAGTATTCCAAGGTGGACAAGAATTAACAACCGCTGGTCAATACTATTCGGTAGAAATACCATCAGCAAGTTTTGATTGGGAAATGCAAGTCTTTCGAGGAGAAGACGTACTTAATGCAAACGGCGATGAAGCCGTAAATTGGGTTCAAAATGATTCTTCGTGGGTACAACAAGACAGTCTTCAAAACGACTCCGGAAGCTATTATTTAAACCTCAATTTTTTAAGCTGGTGTAACTTAGACAAGTACTACAACGCGAGTTCTGGAGCTCAAGTGAGACTGAAACTTCCTGCAGAATGCGACAATACCAACACCACAGTTTACATGATGTTTGACGAGAACTCAATTGTTACATTGTTTGGAGATGCTACTAAAGAAGAATTTAATTCAAGCAATTACATTTTACCTTTAGGATGGGATATTCAGCTAATAGCAACCTGTGTTATTGATGATGAATTGCATTATGCATTGGTAAGTTCAACTATTACAGATCCGCATTTGGAAACTGTAACTACCATGACTAAAATAACAGAAGAAGATCTTGAAGCTCTAATTAAAGCACTTTAGGCTATAAAATTTCTAATTCAAAGTGTGCTTACTTGGTAGGCACACTTTTTTTATTTGATATATTTTGGCGTTTTACTAGCTTATCACATCAAAACCGCAATACGGTCTCAACACTTCAGGAACAATGATTCCCTCAGGAGTTTGAAAATTTTCTAGAATGCTTGCCACAATTCGAGGTAATGCCAAAGCACTGCCATTTAAGGTATGTGCTAATTGATTTTTACCATCCTTGTTTTTATATCTTAATTTCAAGCGATTTGCTTGGAAGGTTTCAAAGTTTGATACCGAACTTACTTCCAACCAACGTTCTTGAGCTGCACTCCATACTTCCATGTCGTAAGTCATTGCACTTGCAAAACCGGTATCTCCACCGCAGAGTAATAAAACACGATATTGGAGTCCAAGTTCTTTCAATAAGCCCTGAACATAACTGCTCATTTCTTCTAATAACTCATATGAATTATCAGGATGCGATAATTGCACGATTTCAACTTTATCAAATTGGTGCAATCGATTTAAACCCCTTACATCTTTTCCGTAGCTACCAGCTTCTCTTCTAAAACAAGGAGAATGCCCCACATTTCGTACAGGGAAATCTTCTTCTTTTAAAATTACATCGCGGTAAATATTCGTAATTGGAACTTCGCCAGTTGGAATAGCATATAAATTGTCTACTTCCATATGATACATCTGGCCTTCTTTATCAGGTAGTTGTCCTGTTCCAATTCCACTTGCTTCATTCACTAAAATAGGCGGCTGAATTTCTTGAAATCCTGCTTCAATTCCTTTGTCTAAGAACCAATTGATTAATGCTCTTTGTACACGAGCACCTTTCCCTTTATACACGGGAAAACCAGCACCTGTTATTTTAACGCCAAGTTCGAAATCGATTAAATCGTATTTCTCACATAACTCCCAATGTGGTAGCTTTTGTGATAGATTGGGTTTTTCTCCATGTTCCAAAACAACTACATTGTCGTTCTCACTTTTTCCAGCAGGAACTGCATCTCCAGGAGCATTAGGTATTTGATAAAGAACGTCTAACAATGCTAGTTCGGTGGTTTTTAACGATTCTTCAAGAAGCTTTCCGCTTTCTTTTAATACACCAGTTTTAGCTTTAAGCACTTCTGCTTCATCTTTTTTACATTGAGCGTATAACTGTCCGATTTGTTTTGAGATAGAATTACTTTCCGCTAAGATTTTATCCAATTCTAGCTGAACACTTTTTCGTTGATCATCCAGTGTGATGGCTTGGTTTACAAGGTCGGTAAAATCTACTCCTCGTTTTGAAAGTCGTGCGATATAACTTTCTTTATCTGCTCGTATGTCTTGAACTTGTAGCATTGCTTAATTTCTTTGCAAAGGTTTATTTTTTTAGGGAATTATAATTCGGCATTGTGAAAAACGTTTTGCACGTCTTCATCTTCCTCTAGTTTTTCAATTAGAGCATTCACAATTTCTTTTTGTTCATCGTCAAGTGCTATCGTAGTATGTGGGATGCGTTCGATATCAACTGAATCAATTTCAATTCCCAATTCTTCAAGTCCTTTTTGCATGTTGCCATAATCGGTGAAGCCTGTATAAACTAAAGTTTCTTCATCAACTTGTTCTATTTCTTCGCAACCGAAATCAATGAGTTCGAGTTCCAATTCTTCGAGGTCTTTTTCACCAAGATCAATTTTAAAAATGCATTTTCTATCGAAGTTAAATTCTTGGCTACCGCTGGTTCCCAACTCGCCTTCGTTTTTTCTAAAAATAGCTCGAATATTTGCAACGGTTCGGTTAATATTATCTGTTGCAGTTTCAATCATAAGACTTAGACCGTATGGTCCCTTACCTTCGTACAATACTTCTTCATAATTGCTAGCATCTTTGTCAGATGCTTTTTTAATTGCAGCTTCAACACGGTCTTTAGGCATGTTCTCAGACTTGGCATTTTTAATCGCCATTCTCAGTCTGGAGTTATTGTCTGGATCTGGTCCGCC
>CBDUEX010000177.1:0-4650 GCA_965366305.1 uncultured Bacteroidia bacterium
CCAGCATCGGAAAAATAACACTTACCAAATTGGGTTATACCGACATTACTACGGTTTGCAACAGTGCATCTAAATGTCAATCCAATAGCACTTATGGCTACGGAATTGAAGCTCACTATTACAAGGGCACTGTAGATTTTGATAATTATTCCCAATACGATGGCTGTACCATTCAAATTTTCTTTGATAAAGCAGAAAGAAGCAATAGCCTCTCCACCATCTCATCCGAAGAAAATGACTTATACAATTTTGCTATCATTAATCCTTGGAAAGGAAATTACAATTCACCGCAATTTCTAGATGCTCCTAAAATTATTTTCAATTTAAATCAACCAGCATATTCCAACGATAGGATTTCTAAAAATGCAGGTGACTCTATTGCTATTAAATGGTCAAGACCTTTTAGCAATTACAACACCCCTATTAATTACAAAGCAGGATTTTCTAAAGAAAGTTTCATAACTCCTTATTGCCCAAACGGCTCTGGTTGTGCTGCTAATCCATCAAGCTCAATACCAGAAGGGATCTATTTAAATCCAACCACTGGAGATTATATCTTTACACCTACTTCATCCAATCAAAAAAGTACACGTGTACTTGAAGTAGAACAATGGCGTAATGTAGATGGCACTATGACCCTCTTTGGTGTTGTTCGCCGAGATGTTCAAGTAATTATTGCCAATCAGAACAACAACAATGCTCCGCAAATTCAAGCTGATAATGTTTATTATGCTTGTGTAGGACAAGATTTTTCAGCTACTATTACTGCAACTGACTATCCTAAAACAGTTAATGGAAGCACGCTCGCAAACGATACAGTTGCGTTTCAAGTTTACCATAATCTTGCTAATCTTTCTAGCTCGATAAAAAATACCTCCTCAGCACCCTATCATAATGTTGAACTATCGTTTACGCCAACAAATGCAGACGTAGGAACTCATTACATTCATATTAAGGCAAAAGACAATTTCTGTCCAGAATATGCTGAATCAAATAAAGTAATTACACTTATTGTGGCCCCTACTCCTACTATCGATTTTAACGTAGTTGATGAGTTTTGCGGTAACAACAAAATTTCACTCAATGCCAATCGAGAAGGGATATTTAACTTAACTGTTGACGATGGAACCACCACACTTTTTTCTGATGAAATAGCAGATGGTGATGTATTTACACACTATAAGCTAGCTACATTAAACTATTCTTTAGCATTTACAGACAACCATGGCTGTTCTGCAACGTTAGACAAAACTATTTCTAACAAAGGAAACTCAGAAATAGGTGATGCACTGGTTTTAGGTGAAACAGAATATTGTGATAATGAAGTTACTTCAATAACACTGCTTCATTCTTCCTACCTCATTTTAAACACAAAATGGGCAAGTAATGCTGTATCACTCGGAAATGATGACACCTTAAAAACAAATCCATTTAGCGGACTTCTTGAAGCAAATTATACGCTTATCCGAAATTCAATGGAATGTGAAATGTCGCAATCCATAGATTTAATATCGCATAAAAACCCAACAGTTACTGTTGCAGATATTCCAGACTTGTGCTATGCTGCTTCTTTTGACTTATCCAATATTGCAACCAATCCAAGTAATGGCAATTGGACCAGCGATATAACCGTAGTAAACAATAAGCTTCAGTTAAATGAAGTGGAAAATAGTAACCAGGCTATAGGTGTAAGCTATACTTACACTTCTTCCGAAACTGGTTGTGCAACTACAATTTATAAAACGCTCAATGTATTGCCTTCTCCAGAAATGAAACTGAGAGATGAAGTAATTTGCGGCGATAATTTCGAGTATCGACTTACCAACGCAATCTCAAGACCATTTCATCATGCAGTTGAAAATATTTCTTGGAGGATTTTAAACAATCCAGCTGCTTTAAAAAATAATCCATATCCCGTAATTGATGTTCCTACCTATGGTGCAGGAATATATACCATTGAAGCCAAAAACAGCTTTGATAATGGCTGTGAAACAACCGATACTGCTACCATTACAGTAGATCAAGGTTTGGTGCTGACCACCAATGGTGTTTCAAAAATCTGCCAACAAAACAATGCTGTAGAATTGGACGAATATTTTGATCTAAACGCAAAAGGAGGTGGATGGAACAGCATTGATGCTGAAGAATTACTATTCATTCAAAACTTTACTCCAAAACGATGCGGAACGTATCATTTTGATTATACATACGATAAAAATGGTTGCTACGATCAACTTTCTGTTGCATTAGAAGTTGTATGCAAACCCACATTTGAATTTGATTTACCTGATAGTATCTGTGCCAATAACGAGCCACTCACCTTATCTGCTAGCTCGCAATGGTCTGGAGTGGGAATTGACAATAATGTCTTTGACCCAAGCAACTTATCTGGGAAAATCAACTTGGTTCAAACGCAGTTAAAAGATGGCTGTTTATTTGACTCAAGTGGTTCTATTGTAGTGCTTCAACCTTTGGCTATTCGCTTAAGCAACATTCCATTATCACTTTGTGAAGGAAGTGAATTAGATTTTACCATTAATTCTCAGAGCTATTGCAAATCGGAGTTGATCTCTTGTAAAGGAACCACTCCTATTATTGGCAATACAATTCATTATACTCCAACGGCATGCGATTTAGCTCAGAATAAAATAGCTCTATCCATTCGAACCCATTCAGATGCACTTTGTCCGAGTTTAGTAAGCAATGTGAGCGTTAATTATTTTGAAAAGCCATCAGCACTTATACCTGAAAGCATCCTAACCTGTGCACCGTATAATCTGGGTAAGGTTTTAACCGCTAACAAAGGATTAAACACAAGCATATCGCATACATTAATAGGTGAAAATTCAACATTTAAAGGAAATGAGAATTTAGACTATTCCTTGACTGAAGCTGGCAAATACACACTTCATGTATTTACAAGCGATGATAACGGCTGCAAGAACCAGCAACTTGTAAGAGACTACCTTACCATCCATCCTAAACCAGAATCTAGTTTTGAAATTAGCAATGGTAATCGTGTAACACTATCTGAAAGAGAAGTATATTTAAACAACAGAACCTACATCTCAAGCGGATATTCAAATTACACGTGGTTATTGGATAAAAACAACCAAGTGAATCAATTCTCTACCGATCCAAATCCAATCTACTTATTACCTGCAGATACCGGATTATTTGGAATACATTTAATTGCTGCTTCCAACAACAATTGTAAGGATACTTCAACGCGACACATTCGAGTTGTTCCTGACATCTTAATATTCATACCAAACGCTTTCACTCCTAATAATAAAGGTCCTGAGGCTAATGATAAATTTACTGTTAGCAGTGCTCACGCTCAGGAATACTTCATAGAAATATTTAACAAATGGGGTCAGAAAGTCTATAGTTCTACCAATATTAAAGATTCTTGGGATGGGTCGTACTTAGGCAAATTATGCCAAGATGGAGTGTACGCCTACTCCATAGAATTGATTAATAAAGCAGGATTAAAATACACGTATCACGGTACGGTAAATCTTATCCGATAAAAAGGCAAACATCCAATTCTTTAAGAATAGTATTATGTTTAATTTCGTAGTGTAATTAAGCATCCTTAATGCTAGAGAATTCAGAAGAAAACAAAGAAATAGTCAGTCGCTATAAAGGGCTACTTAGGGTATCTAAGTGGTCGCGTGAAAAAGGGGATATCACTATTATTCGCAAGGCTTTTGAAACTGCACTTGAGGCTCATAGAGAGATGAGGCGGAAATCTGGTGAGCCGTACATCTTTCACCCACTGGCAGTGGCTAGAATAGCCGCAGAAGAAATCGGATTAGGAACTACTTCAATTGTATGTGCGTTGCTTCACGATGTGGTAGAAGATACAGACATCACACTCGAAGACATTGAAAAAGACTTTGGTAAGAAAGTCGCTAATATTATTGATGGCTTAACTAAAATTTCGGGAGTTTACGATACCAGTTCTCCTCAAGCAGAAAACTTTAGAAAAATGCTGCTTACTATGGCAGATGATGTTCGAGTTATCCTTATTAAGCTATGCGATAGACTGCATAACATGAGAACGCTAGAACACATGAGTGACAAGGGTCAACTTAAAATTGCATCAGAAACCAGTTTTATTTATGCTCCCCTCGCCCACCGTTTGGGTTTGTATGCCATTAAAACAGAGCTCGAAGATTTATCATTAAAATACACGCAACCTTTTCTATATCAAGAGCTTAAGCAAAAGCTTAATGCTACCAAGGAGCAACGAAACAGGTACATACGATCCTTCATTAAACCAATTAAGATTGAATTGGATGAACTGGGTGTTGAATACGAAATAAAAGGAAGACCAAAATCAATTCATAGCATCTACAACAAAATGGTTGGTAAGAAGCTAGAATTTGAAGATGTGTACGACCTCTTTGCGATTCGTGTAATTATGGATAGTGACTACGAAGAGGAAAAAATGGATTGTTGGAATGTTTATTCCATTGTTACGAGTATTTACAAGCCAAACCCAGAACGTTTGCGAGATTGGATATCTATTCCAAAAAGTAATGGATACGAAAGTTTACACGCTACTGTAATGGGCCCTAAGGGTCAGTGGGTAGAAGTACAAATACGTACCAAGCGTATGGATGAAATAGCTGAAAAAGGTTA
>CBDUEX010000178.1:0-4645 GCA_965366305.1 uncultured Bacteroidia bacterium
ATATGCTTTACGTGTTGGAACAGCTGTAGTTAATCCGCCTAAATTATCGCCAACTTCAAATCCTTGATCGAGTTGATTTACTTGACCTAAAGTTGCACCAAAGTTTAGGACTACTCGGTTGTCTGATCCAAAAATAGTACTTCCACCTAGCAGGAAATTAAAATTTTTACCATCTGAACTAATTGGAATACCAACTCCAAAGGTTCCGCCTAAGCTTACATTCTTGCCATTGTAAGGATAAAAGTTTAGATATGCTGCCAGATTAGGAGTAAAGTTATTGCCTGCAACACTGGTTATTGTGCTGTCTCGGTTTATAAACTCAGAGTTGTCTTCATAATATGGGAAAGCCATGCCAATGCTTGAATTGATTTTTATATCTCCTCTTACGGTAACATCTATTTCTTTTGTTTTTACTTTTTGAAGCTTAGTTACATCTGCAATGGAAGTGGTTTGAGTTGTTCCATCAACATTCAGCGGATTCTTATAAAAATCAATGGTAATTTCGATTTCATCGCCTTTTGCAACGTCGCTGGTATTGAAATGAAATGGTGTGTTCATTATAGCTTGGTATTCAGTTTCCAAGTAATCCAGTTTTTTTAGAAGCATATCACTGTCAAAACTTTTAGCAAACTGAATGGCTTGTGTGCCCCAGCTTTCCACTAATTTATCGTAGCCTTCACCTTCGAAGCCACCGGATTTTCCTCTCGTTTCGGCATACTCGTTGTAGGCATTTGCGAAGTTGCTTACGTAGTTGTTTAGTCTTGCAACATCACTGTTTACAGTATTGTTTATCTCATTAGCAACTGCTAAAAAATCTTGAGTTTCCACATTGCTTGATCCAAATAGCGTAGACATTAAGTTTGAGGTGAACGACTTAATTGAGTCGGTTGGGAGGTATGGATTGTATTTAAGTTTATGAACTTTTTGCATCACAAAATCAATATTGTTGGTCATTTGTTCTGCCTTGTAAAGCGTCATGTAAGCACTTTGAACTTTCTCAAGAGCTTGAGTCGCTTTTGGGTCTGCCCATAAACCACCCCGAGTTGTTTCAGCTCCAGATATACTGCTTAAGAAGGAGGATCCTCCAGTAGGTAGTCCTAATGGACTAACCATACTCAAAAAATTTAAGTTTGGAGCATCATTAAATTCGGTTGAATTGTAGGATGCAACTGCTGTGTAAACAAAAGGGTTGTAGTTTAGCACCTCTACTTTAATGTTGTGGTTTCTTTTCACCACAGGTCGGCTAATTAATTTCTTTTCTCCTTTGTTATTTACTTCGAAGTAAGCATAATCGTCGTTTAAAAAATCATACTGAATTAAGAGACGTTGGCCAAATGCAGTTTGCAGTGCAAATATGGTTATGGCAACAAGGGTTAATCTTTTCAAATGTTTCATACTGTTTTAATTAGTTGGTTCGGGTTGCGGGGGTTTGGTAAACGATTTTCTTCTTCAAATATGGATTATTACCTTCTCTTTACAAAACGGACTATTTGTTAAGTAAATCTTTAATGGGTTGAGCATCAACTTCTTCAAGTATACTAATATTATCAAATATCACTTTATTGAGCTTATTGTTTTTACTGCTTTCCGTTATTTTAGCAATAATGTCAAAGTCACCTTGACCAAAGCATTTATCCCATTGTCCACGGCTACTCATGCAATAAGCAGCAGATCGAGGAGGTAAATAACAATATCCTCCCACAGCAGTATTGGCATAAGTTGTGTCGCTGTTACCTACTGTGAAATTTCGAACAGGGAAAAAGAACTTTCCAAAAGACTCTTGCTTGTGAATGACACCAGATTCATCAATCCAGTTTGCCAGAATGTCCATTTCTAAATCCAGATTTATTTTATCCTGCTTTTTAATAAACCAGGTCCATGGAGTGTACCACTTTTTGGCATTCATTTTAACTTTAGAATAGTTAATAGAAATGCTATCGCATTTTAAGTAGAATTTTGATTGTGTGTAGATATCAATAAACTTCGATTCGTCCATGCTAAAACTTGCAGTAAAAGCCACATCACGACCATCCTCCAACTGAACAGAACGCGTAATTTTAAATCCTTTAAATTTAATGTTTTCAGGATCTAAGGTGCCTAAGCTTGAGTTTTGAGAATAGAATGTGTTGTTAAACAGGCTCACTGCATACTCTTGATAATAGCGTTCTGCTCCCTTTTTTATTGCTGACTTTATTCCATCAAAAGCAAAATCAATTCCTTTTAGAAGCAGCTCTGCTGAAATGATGGATCGGGTCTCATTGCCCTCAAATTTGCTTGCAACCTCCATGTAGGTCAATGGATTTTCAAAACTTTTTGTTTCTATTAAAAGTTGCTCTCCAGAAGTTTTATTGCTAAGCTTTGTTGGGGCACACGAAGCAAGGAGGGTTAGAAGAATTATGACATATAGTTTCATACCTATTTATACAAAGAAAAGGTAAATGGTAAATTTTAACTGAAAAATTATCGGATTATCTTTGCAACAACACTTAAACTATGCTAAATATTTCGCTCATACAAATACAGTATCTTATCGCATTAGACGAACATAGAAATTTTATTAAAGCGGCTGAAGCCAGCTTTGTAACACAACCAACTTTGAGTATGCAAATGAAGAAGTTGGAGGAAGAATTAGGTGTTATAATTTTTGATAGGAGCAAGCAACCAATTTCACCAACGGCGTTGGGAGTAAAAATAATTGAGCAAGCTCGGGTGATATTTAATGAAACAGCTCGTATAGAAAATATCTTAAAAGAATTTACAGGAGAAGTTTCTGGTAGTTTAAAAATAGGAGTGTTGCCAACTATTTCAAATTCCCTTATTCCCAGATTAATAAGCCAGGTTGCCAAAAAATACCCTGATTTGAAGTTAACCATAAAGGAAGGGCTTACTCATGACATTGTGGAAGACTTGGAGGCGAATAAATTGGATGTAGGTATCGTTTCTATTCCATTGCATAATTCTAGTTTAAAGGAAACGCCTTTGTATGTAGAGAAGTTCAGAATATACACACATCCAAATCACCCAAGTGCAGCTAAAAACTCATGGGAGGTGGAAGATCTTCTAGAAGACAAATTGTGGTTGCTTTCTGAAGGAAATTGTTTTAGAACGCAATCCATTAATTTGTGTGGATTGCCCGATGAACAATTGAATCACATGGCATTAAATTATGAAAGTGGGAATCTTCAAACCTTAAAAAAAGTAGTGGATTTAGAAGGAGGTGCTACCATAATGCCTGAGTGGGAAGCAGGAGAATTAGACGACGAATCATTGAACAATTTACGTGCTTTTAAAGATGATGGAGCAGGAAGAGCGGTAGGGCTTATTTACACCAAGTTTTATGCAAAGGAAGGGGTAATTGGAAAGCTTGAAGAAATGATCAAGGAGTCCCTGCCTAATTATGTTTCGGAAAACGAAAATTTACAAATAATCGAGTTGATGTAAATGAGATTTTTTGACAAGTACACAGGGCTCTTTCGAAGATTGAAAGTAGTATATCTTATTAATAACCTATTTAATTATACGTATTTAAAAGCGAATAAGTCCTTGTACAAAAAATATGGTTTAAAGAGAAAAGTTTGGCAAACATTGAGTTCAAAACACTTTGAGCACTTAAACGAAAATGCACAATCATACACATCAACAGATGACCTTTGGGAGCGAGATGGCTTACTGAAATTACAAGGTTTTTTTTCAGAAGAGTTTGTAGATGAAATAAACACAGAAGTTGCAACTGCTTTAGCAGATGGTAGGATAGATTTTAATTTCACTCAAAAGAAGATTTTGTTTGGATATGAGAAGGTGAAAATTCTTAAAAAGGTAATTAATAATCAACGTATAAAATCTAAGCTAGAAGAATTATGTGGTAGTGAAGTGATCCCATTTCAAAGCATTAATTTTTTGGCAGGAAGTGAACAAAAGGCTCATAGCGATAGTGTTCATATGGCGACCTATCCTTTAGGCGGTTTAATTGCAATTTGGGTGGCTCTAGAAGATGTTGATGAAGATAATGGAGCATTGTTTTATTATCCTGGAAGTCATAAAATGCCCTATGTTACTAACAAGCGGATAGGAAATAAAACGGGATGGATTCTGTCTCCCAATCCCAATAAGAACTACGAAGACTATCTAGAAAAAGAATTGGCGAATAGCGATTTAGAATTGCAAATATTTAATGCTAAAAAAGGGGACGTTCTCATCTGGCATGCTAATTTGGTGCACGGTGGTTTACCGCATATTGATAAAAATCGCACGAGAAAAAGCATGGTTGTTCATTATTTCGTGAAAGACCGTATTTGCTATCATGAACTAAGTCAGCGACCAGCTGTAATTAAGGAGATTGTTTAAGCTTGCCTTACTTCTTAACCTTTTCTAAATTGAAGATATCTTTTCTTCTATCCTTGAGATTTCGAACACTACCAAATTGATTTAGTTCGCGAAGTAAATCAATGTCTACATCTGCAATTAGTATCATTTCAGTATTGGTGGTTGCTTCGGCTTTAATTCCGTTTGCCGGAAAGGAAAAATCACAAGGCGTAAACACCATCGATTGAGCATACTGAATATCCATATTGTGAACCTTAGGGAGGTTTCCAACACTTCCAGCAATTGCAACATAACATTCATTTTCAATAGCACGAGCTTGTGC
>CBDUEX010000179.1:0-4628 GCA_965366305.1 uncultured Bacteroidia bacterium
GAATTTGGAGAGAAAGAAATACTGGTGTTTTTATATTCGTTTGAGAATGTTTGATAGGCACCATCCCATTCACTTAAGCTTTCTGTAAAGGAAACTATCTTATTATCTGAGAACGTTGCATTTCCGCCAAATTGCAGTTTTTTAGTTACAGGATATTGGAACTCTAATTCGATACCACGTCTGTAGCTTTCATCTACATTGGTACGAATTACTTCTCCAACATCATTTACAGCACCTGTTAATACAAGTTGGTTGGTGTATTCCATCGAATAAAGATTAATCCCAAGCTGAATGCGATCTTTTGCATAACGATATCCCAGTTCAACGTTGCTTAGTTTTTCATGTTCTGGCCAATCAGTTGGTTTATTATTTCTAAAATCATCACGAACGGGTTCTCTATTTCCTTGAGCCCAAACGCCATAAAATGTGTGATTATTTACAAGGTAAGTTAAGCCCATCTTAGGATTAAAAAATACATAATTGGCCTCTTGAGGTGCATATGCTAAGGTGCTATCTAATCCTTCAAATTGGTAGTTAACTGCTCTAAACTGTAGGTCAATGTAGGGTATTAGATTATTCCAGTTGTAGCTCTTTTTAACATAAAAGTTTGCATCGGTTTTAGTTGCATCGTTGTTGTAGTATTCTGTATTTAATGCTTCGTAAGTAGTAAACTGGGTGGCAATTGCTTCTCCAAAGTGTTTTCCTGCATAGTGGCTATAACCTCCTCCAATGGTAAGGTCAATTTTGTTTTTTCTGTAGTTTGCACTTGCGATACCTCCAATTAATGTGTTGTCTAGCCATCGCCGGCGAATTAGATCTCCTGAAACGGCAGAATCGCCATTGTTTTGGAGTGGTCCGATTCCGTATTTAGCGAAATTTTCATTGGGTTTAAATTGTTCGAAGTAGCCTTTGCCTGTAGTGATGTAGAAGGCTGAATTAATTTTAACCGAACTTATTGGATTGTAATCGTAGAAGAATTGATAATGGTTTTGGTTGTAGTTATCTACTTCATTTTCGTAGGTGTAAATATTGGCTGTGCGTGAATTAGATGCATTGATGTTTTGTACTTTTTCGGGAGAATCAAAGGTGTAGGTGTCCCATGAAGTATAAAAATTTAGTCTGGATGGATTTTGATTAATTTTTGGTTCTGGGATGCCAAGCCATGCTTGGTATGTTCTTTCTTTGCCAATTAGAATATTGGTTTTAAGAACCGATTTCTCCCAGTATTTGGCAGCGGTTACATTTAACGATTTCAAATTGGAACTCGCTCTATCGATGTAGCCATCACTTTGAATCAGGCTTCCACGTAATTGATATGCCCAATTTTTTTTCAACCTTCCGCTGGCATAACTGAAGGTTGCCCTTGAAGTATTAAAGCTTCCTAGTCCTAAGCTGGCAGTGGTTGTTTGATCTTGAGGCAAATCGTTGGTTCTAATGTTAACGCTTGCCCCAAAAGCTGCAGCACCATTTGTGCTAGTACCTAAGCCACGTTGAATTTGAACACTTTGAGTACTACTTGCAATATCTGGCATGTTCACCCAATACATCCCTTGACTTTCTGCATCATTAATAGGAATTCCATTTACGGTTACGTTCACTCGAGTAGGGTCAATTCCTCTAATTCTAATTCCGGTATAACCAATGCCATTTCCGGCATCGCTACTAATTACGGTACTCGGAGTCGTGTTCAACAGAAATGGAAAGTCTTTGCTTTGGTCCATCGCTTGAATTTCTTTTTTATCGATATTAGTGAAGGTAGTAGGTGTAGAATTTTTTGCTCTAACGGTAGTGATTATAGCAGCGTCTAGAAACTCCATGTCTGGCTCTAAGAAGATTAATTCAGAACCAGGAGTACTTACTTCAATGGATTCAACCAGCGTGTTGTAACCAATATGTGAAATAGCCAAGGTGTAAGTTCCTTTGGTTACATTTTCTATAATAAATGAACCATTTGAAGTTGAATAAGTGGAATATGTTTTCTCACTGTTTTTAATTCGGATAAAAGCAGACTCAATTGGTCCAGAGGTTTCTGCATTTTTCAGTTGCCCTGAAAATGTAATTTGAGCTATTGCAATTTGAGCAATAAATACGGTAAAGATTATGATTGTAAATTTTTTCATTCCTGTTTAATATGTACAGGAGCTTGAGAGATACTTTAGTAACTTATTTCCTACGGCAGCATTACCTGCATCAGGTTCGGTGGGTATCATCTCAGCGATTCACACAAGTGAAAAGCACCCCATTGTTGCCGCAAAGTTATGCTATATTTAATTTAGAATCAGCACTTTTCTAGATTTTTTAGCATTATTGCTGTCATAGAATTCTAGGAAGTATGTACCTGCTCCGCCAAATCCAGAAGTGCTAATTTGATGCGTTGCCGCTGTTACATTTTGAGAATGAACAACTGAACCCAAAGTATTGTAAATTTTAAGTGAATAATTACTTAACAAGCTAAAGTTAGCAATATCAATTGTGATGTTACTTCCTGCTGGATTTGGATAGACTTTTACGCCTACATATTGAGGAGAAGACACAGAACTTGAATTGATATTAAATGAGAGAGTATCTTGCACAGAGAGGTAGGTTGTGTCAGTAAAATTGCAAGTGTCTGCACCTAAACTCAATTGCCAAAAATCGGATAAATATCCGTTTTCAGAATTCCCTGCTCCAGCAATTATGACAGAATCAGAAACGCTTTTACAAACTCCTAGAAATCTTCCAACAAATGCATTGTTTGACGAAAAGTGATTCCATGTATTGTTTGCGACATTGTACTTATAAAAATCATTTTCAAATGTTGGATTTGAATAGTTGTATGCACCACAGCCCACATAAGCTTCGTTATTTAGAATAAAGCTTGTTGTGTTTCTTCGTGCTGTACCCGGCAATGAAGCTATCGAACTCCAACTATCATTAGCCTTATCGTATTTATAAAAACTATTTGATAATGTTGCGGAAGTGGTTAAAGCATTTCCAAAGTAACCATATTGTCCAATTGAAAATGAGACTGGAGTTGTTACTTTGCCTCCAGGCCAATTCGCTTTTTGAGTCCAAGAATTAGTACTAGGAACGTACATCCATAAGTCTTCGTTATAACACGTTGGGCCTCCACAAGATCCAAGTCCAACAAAGGCAGAATCTCCTAAAACAAAACTACCGGCGGCATATCTCACACCTCCTGGGAAATTTGCTTTTTGAATCCATGAATCGCTTGCTGGGTTGTATTCGTAAAAATCAATATGTCTTCCTGAAGCTGATTCACCTAGTCCGACATATGCTTTACCATCAACAACGAAAGCTGTAGCAAGTCGACTTCCATTTCCCGGGTAGTCAGTTTTTTTAGTCCACAAGTTAGTAGTTGGGTCAAATTCCCATAATTCTTTAGAGTATTCTGGGCCAGGGATCTCCCCAAGACCAACATATAGTTTTCCATCAATAGAAAAACTAATTGGATTATATCTACCAAATTCAGGTATAGCCGCTTTAGAATTCCAAGTTAGCTGTCCAAATGCAAGTGATGAAAATAAAATTAAAAGAGTTAGATTGAATAATTTCATAATACGAAGATAATAAATGTTTAATTGCACTTTGCAAGTCTAGGTGATCAATAAACTAGCTATTCTATATTTAGTTCAGAATTAAAACTTTTCTAGATTTTTTCGCATTGTTGCTATCATAGAATTCTAGGAAGTATGTTCCTGCTCCGCCAAAGCCAGAAGTGCTAATTTGATGCGTTGCTGCTGTTACATTTTGAGAATGAACAACAGAACCCAAAGTATTGTAAATTTTGAGCGAATAATTACTTAATAGGCTAAAGTTAGCAATATCAATTGTGATGTTACTTCCTGCTGGATTTGGATAGACTTTTACGCCTACATATTGAGGAGAAGACACAGAACTTGAATTGATATTAAATGAGAGAGTATCTTGCACAGAGAGGTAGGTTGTGTCAAAAACTTGAGTTGTATCCAAGACAGTTACAGTTATAGTATCGTAATTAGTTATAAACGTAGTGTCATAAAAGAACGTTGTGTCATTTACAAAAATAGTGTCTTGCAAAAAAGTGGTATCATTTATTGTAACAAATGTGGTGTCGAAGTAATCACAGGTATCGAAGTCAAGTTTTAGTTGCCAAAAATCAGCCAAATAGCCGTTTCCGGAATTCCCTGCTCCTGCAATAATTACAGAGTCAGAAACGCTTTCACATATTCCAAGAAATCTTCCAACAAATGCGTTGTTTGAAGTAAAGTGGCTCCATGTGTTATTAGCACTATTATACTTGTAGAAATCATTCTCAAATGTTGGATTGGAATAGTTATATGCACCACAGCCCACATATGCTTCATTGTTAAAAATAAAACTCGTTGTGTTTCTTCGAGAAGTTCCTGGTAATGAAGGAATAGTACTCCAACTATCATTGGACTTATCGTATTTATAAAAACTATTTGACAATGTCGAGCTATTTGATAGTCCATTACCAAAATAGCCGTATTGTCCAATTGAGAACGCAACTGGGAAGGAAACCTTACCTCCTGGCCAGTTTGCTTTTTGTGTCCAAGAATTGGTACTAGGGACGTACATCCATAAGTCTTCGTTATAACACGTTGGGCCTCCACAAGATCCAAGTC
>CBDUEX010000180.1:0-4626 GCA_965366305.1 uncultured Bacteroidia bacterium
AATTGCCATTGATGGAGAATCAATGAAAGGCAAGAGCTCTAAAGAAGTAACAGAATACTTAAAAGGAAATGCTGGAACATCATTTATGATGACCATCTTTAGACAAGGCGAAGGGGAACTCGAAAAGAAAATAACACGCGAACAAATTAAAATCAAGAATGTGCCTTACCACGGCATTGTAAATAACAACATTGGATACATCAAACTTACAGGCTTTACACCAAACGCTGGTAACGAAGTAAAAGATGCTGTGATTGAACTGAAAGGCAAGGGAGCCACTTCTTTTGTATTAGATCTTCGAAACAATGGTGGTGGATTACTTCACGAGGCAATCAATATTGTAAATGTTTTTGTAAAACGAGGAGAAACCATCGTTACCACTAAAGGCAAGTTTAAAGAAGACAATCAGAGTTATAAAACATTAAATTCTGCAATAGATACGGAAACGCCATTGGTTGTATTAATCAATGAAAATTCAGCCTCGGCTAGTGAAATTGTAGCTGGAGGTTTACAAGACTTAGATCGTGCGGTGTTAATTGGTAGAAACTCATTTGGGAAAGGCTTGGTGCAAACCACTAAACCCTTAACGTATAACACCCAAATGAAAATTACCACTGCCAAGTATTATATTCCAAGTGGAAGATTAATTCAACGTTTGGATTACGGAAACAAAGTTGATGGTAGAGCAAGTGAAGTTGCTGATAGTGCAAAACACACTTTCAAAACTAAAAATGGCAGAGAAGTAATAGATGGTGAAGGAATTCAACCCGATGTTCATATTGAAATAGACAATTACTCCAAAGTAGCTCAAAGCCTACTTCGGAATAACCTCATTTTCAATTTTGCTACAGACTTTAGAAGTAAAAACAGCACAGTAGAAGAAGCATTAAAATTTGATGTTTCTGATGAATTATATCAAAGTTTTACGGATTATCTGAAAGACAAAGAATATGAATACACTACCACTACCGAAACAGTATTAGCTAAATTGGTAGCTCAGTCGAAAGAAGATAAGTATTACGAGTTGCTTAAAGAAGAACTCGAAAAGTTGGAAAGCGAACTCAATGCAACAAAAGGAGCTGATTTAATTAACAACAAAGCTGAATTGAAGGAGTTAATCGAATATGAAATCATAAAGCGGTATTACTTTGAAAAAGGCAAAGTAGAAGTTTCCTTTGACGACGATTTGGATTTAGACAAGGCTATTTCCTTGCTAAATTCGTCTGCAGAATTCAATAAAATTTTATCAAACTAGTGGAGTTAACATCCATATTAATTCTATTCTTTTTTGGACTAATCGGCGGTTTTCTAAGCGGTTTATTAGGAGTTGGTGGCGGTATAATTTTTGTTCCCATTCTTACCTTTTTCTTAAAACAAATGGGCGTTGATGGTGAAGAATTGGTAAAATACGTGTTGGCAAATTCGTTTGGCACCATATTTTTTGCTGGTATAATCAGCACCTATAAGCAAAAGAAATATAGTTCGTTCTACCCCAAGCAAATTTTACTCACCGCATCCTTGGCTATGGTTTCAAGTTTTATGGTTAGTTATTTAATAACAAATCAGAGTTGGTACAGCAAGCGTGCCTTTGGAATCTTTTTCTTGTCATTGCTTGTAATAACACTTTTACGATTCGTATTTGTTAAAAAAAGCACTTCAATAGAAGTAAAGGATACCAAAACCTACAAATACCTAATTGCAGGTTTTTTCACAGGAATAGTAACGGCCTTATCGGGATTAGGTGGAGGTGTTATTATGATTCCACTGTTTACACAATATGTGAAACTCAACATTAAAATCGCTTCTGCTATTTCCATTGGAGCTATTCCGCTAATCATACTTCCCGTATTAATCAATTATGGCATCTCGCTGCCTGCTGAATATTTAAATGACATGCAAATTGGATACATTTTACCTCACCTTATTTTTCCAATGGTTGCAGGTTTAGTATTTGCTGCACCTTTCGGTGTCGCTATTGCACAAAAATCCTCAGATAAGCTTTTGAAAATTATATTTGCAGCTCTTATAGTAATCGTAATATTTAACACCATTGGAAATCTCATTAAATAACATAAAATCAATTGGCTTAGCACTTCTTTTAGTAGGAATTACTTCTTCATCTTTTGCTCAAAAAGCACGTTTCAAAGAGAAGAAAATTGCAAGAAATTTAGACAAGCATATTCGCTATTTAGCAAGTGACGAGTTAGAAGGAAGGGGAACTGGATCTGCTGGTGAGCAATTATCGGCCAAATACGTTGCCGACCAATTCCAAAAAATTGGTTTAACTCCAAAAGGGACGGACGGATATTTTCAATACATGGATATCCCCACTTTAAGAATGGCTCAACCCAATTGTAATTTAATGATTGGAAGAGAAACGTTAACCCTGTTTAGCGAGTATTATCCTTTAAGTCCAAGTGCAAACAATGGAAGTTATGCTGGTGTTGCCATTAATGTAAATTATGGCATCAATGATCCAGGACTGAGTTGGAATGATTACGAACACGCAACTGTAAAAGACAAAGCGGTTTTAATAAAAATAGAATTGCCAGGTGGTGATCATCCTCACAGTAAATATGTGGCATGGAGTGGCATTGAATTTAGAGCCAACTATGCGAAATCAATGGGAGCTAAAGCAGTGATTTTCTATACGAGTGATCGCGATAATTTCCCCAGCGGAGAATTGTCAAAATCTACTAAAAACCTTGGGATACCAATATTTTTTGTTGCCAAAGACTTATCTGAAAACAAAAGTCCTTACATCCAATTGAATACAGATATTCTCATTCTTTCTTCGCAAGCAAGTAACGTTGTAGGCTATATCGACAATGGTTCTGAATACACTGTAGTGGTAGGGGCTCATCACGATCACCTTGGTTATGGTGAAAATGGTGGTTCTTTAGCTGAGAAATCGGGTGAAATTCATAACGGTGCAGATGATAACGCCAGTGGTGTTGCAGCACTAATTGAGCTTGCTAAAATTCTAAAAAAGAAGCAAAAGAAATATGCCAACAACAACTATGTTTTTGTTGCATTTACCGCAGAAGAATTGGGCCTATTAGGTTCAAAACACTTTATAAAAAACATCGATGTTCCACTTGATTTTTATAATTACATGATCAATATGGATATGGTTGGGCATCTCGATTCAACACAAAAAACCTTGGTAATTAATGGTGTTGGCACTTCTCCAGCATGGAAAGTTGCTCAAGAAAATGTATCCTATTCCACTAAAAAAATTGCCAATATAAAAACAACAGAAAGTGGCATTGGATCATCTGATCATTCGTCATTTTATTTAGAAGGAATACCTGCAGTGCACTTCTTTACAGGACAGCATGAGTTTTATCACAAACCTTCTGATGATGTTGAAATAATTAACCTAAATGGCACAGCTTTCGTTACCAGTTACATCAGTAGATGGTTATGCGAGATGGACAATCAAGGCAAGGTAGAATTTACCAAAACCAAAGATGAGTCGCAAGGCAGAATGAACTTCAAAGTAACATTAGGGGTAATGCCTGATTATGTATATGACGGAGAAGGGATGAGAATTGATGGTGTAAAAGAAGGAAAGCCAGCACAATTGGCAGGCATTCAAAAAGGAGATATTGTAATGAGCATGAATGGAATTGCTATTACCAACATGCAGGACTATATGAAAAACCTTGGAAAACTTAATGCCGGAGATTTAATTCCTGTTACCATAAAAAGAAACAATGAAATTATTGAAGTTCAAGTTCAATTTTAAACTATGAAACTTACCGAGTCAATTAGCCCAGATAAAACCCTATTTTCCTTTGAGGTGTTACCTCCTTTAAAAGGAAAGAGTATCAATTCATTGTTCAATGCCATTGATCCATTAATGGAATTCAAGCCTGCATTTGTGGATGTTACTTATCACAGAGAGGAATACATTCTGAAAAAACGCCCAGATGGGAGTTACGATAAAATTAGTACGAAAAAACGCCCTGGAACTGTAGCTATTTGTGCAGCAATCAAGAACAAGTATCAAGTAGAGGCAGTACCTCACATAATTTGTGGTGGGTTTAATAAAGATGAAACTGAAAATGCATTAATAGATCTTAATTTCTTAGGCATTCAAAATGTGCTTGCATTGCGTGGTGACAATCTTAGAGAAGAACGTAATTTCACTCCAGAGAAAGATGGAAATGCCAATTCGTTGGATCTTATTCGCCAAATAAACGATATGAATAATGGCGTTTACTTGGATCAAGAATTAGAAAATCCTACCGAAACCAACTTTTGTATTGGTGCCGCTGGATACCCAGAAAAACACATCGATGCTCCTAACATTGAATCTGATTTGAAGTTTTTAAAACGCAAAGTAGATGCTGGAGCAGAGTTTATTACCACACAAATGTTCTTTGATAATCAAAAATATTTTGATTACGTGGCAAGATGTAGAGAGGCAGGAATAACCGTCCCTATTATTCCTGGCATTAAACCAATAACCCGAAAAACTCATTTTTATACGCTACCTAAGATATTCAATATTGACATTCCTGTTGATTTGTACAACGAACTTGATAAAGCAAAAGACGATGCTGCGGCTCGTCAAATAGGAATTGAATGGTGTATTCAACAAACCAAAGAATTAAAAGC
>CBDUEX010000181.1:0-4601 GCA_965366305.1 uncultured Bacteroidia bacterium
CTAAAAATGAAAATGATTACTATGGTCTTCGCTATGCAGAATTTGTAGTGCCTTTGGTAAAAGCTGTTCAAGAGCAACAAGAAATGATTGAACTACTCAAAACTGAAATAGCATTACTGAAAGCTGCCAATAATACACTTACTCCAACTAACTATTAACAATAATCCCTACCAAAATAATTATGAAAAAAACGATCCTTACAATCAACCTTGTGCTGATGAGCTTGCTAATGCTTGCCCAAGCACCCAACTCGTTTAACTACCAAGCGGCTGTGCGTGATGCAGATGGAAAAATCTTAGCTAACAAAGTTGTTTCCTTCCGAATTAGCATCCTGGAAACAAGTGCCAACGGAACAGTTGCCTATATGGAAACGCATAATACCGCAACCTCCGAACATGGGTTGGTAAACCTATCCATTGGAGCAGGAACTGTTGCAAGTGGAAACTTTTCCACTATTGACTGGGGAGGCAAACCTCATTTCATACGAACAGAATTGGATGATGCCGGAGGTACCAATTTTACCATAATGAGCACACAACAATTGCTTAGTGTGCCTTATGCTTTAAGTGTTGCCAATGACAAAGTAGACGATGCCGATGCCGATCCTGCAAACGAAATTCAAACGATTAGTCTAACCGGCAGTACGGTAACTTTGAGTAAGTCCGGAGGCAGCATAACCATACCAAGTGCAGGTGCACAAACCATATCCAAATCTGGTAGCACCGTAACCTTGAGTGATGGCGGAGGAAGCTTTACAGACGCAGTGGATGATGCCGATGCAAGTGCAACCAATGAAATTCAAATCCTCTCCAAAGCTGGTAATGTGATTTCCTTATCCAAGAGTGGCGGAAGTGTTACGTTAGATGCAAGTACTAGTGATGAAATAGTAGATGCTGATGGCGATACGAAAATTGTGGTTGAACAAACAAGTGATGATGATATGATTCGTTTTTACCAACATGGAACTGAGTTTTTCCGAATGGACAGTGGTAGGTTCGCAATATTTAATCCTTATCTATCCATGGCCATTGGACAAAATACACTTGAAGTAGATACAGGATTTAATAACATAGCGATTGGAGCCTATGCCATTAGATCCAACACAAATGGAGGTGGAAACATTGGTATTGGAATTGGGGCTGTTGGAGACAACACTGTCGGTGACGATAATTATGGACTTGGTCATGGTGCACTTTCCAGCAATGTGTCTGGCTCATATAACGTTGGAATTGGAAAATCAAGTCACGAAGATTTGATTGATGGTTATTCCAATGTTGCTCTTGGTCATTTTACGCTAACAAATAACATTCATGGATCTGATAATATTGCTATTGGTTACGGTGCATTGTCAAGTGACACACTTACTGACGGTCAATTAGCAATCGGGCATTCTGCATTACGCTATAATAAATCAGGCACATCAAATCTTGCTATTGGAAATTACGTGATGCGATTTAACAATGATGGTTCTGATAATACGGCTGTTGGGGATTCTAGTTTGCTTAGGAACAGGGATGGAATGCAGAATGTTGCACTTGGAAAAAATTCAATGATAGAAAATCAAGACGGCAATAATAATGTTGCAATAGGGGCCTACGCTTCTTCACTTGCAACAGGAGATAATAACACTGTAATTGGATCACCAGCAGGAGAAGGACAAGTAGCTGGCGATGAGAATACATTTGTTGGATACAGAGCAGGTTGGACAGCTAATTCTACAAGTTCTTCTTACCTAGGATCTTACGCTGGCCCATCTGGTTCTACAGGCTTTACAAATTCAACAGGAATTGGCTATTCAGCAATAACAACAGCAAACAATCAAGCTAGGATTGGAAATACTGTAACATCCATTGGAGGTCCTGTTGCATGGACTACTGTATCAGATGGACAATTCAAAGTAAATGTGAAAGAAAATGTAAAAGGGCTCGACTTTATCATGGACTTACGACCAGTTACCTATAATTTGGATGTGTATAAAGTAGCTGAGTTTTTAAAAGAAGACGAACGATTCGAAGATGGTGTGCCTCAACATATGTTAGATGCAAGAGCAAGTAAGTTTAAGACCGTTCAGACAGGTTTTATAGCCCAAGAGGTAGAAGCAAGTGCGAAAAAATTGGGATATGATTTTAGCGGAGTAGATGCACCTAAAAATGAAAATGATTACTATGGTCTTCGCTATGCAGAATTTGTAGTGCCTTTAGTAAAAGGGATGCAAGAGCAGCAAGCAACCATAATCGCACTAGAAAAGAAAATTGCAGAACTCACTGCAATTGTAAAAACATTAACTACAGAATAATATGAGAAAACTAATGACAATCACCCTCCTACTTGGTGGGCTCCATTTAATAATGGCACAAACGATAGAACGCAGTGTAATTGGAGCTGCAGGTGAATCTGTTTCAACCTCCAATGTTCAATTGGATATAACGATTGGAGAAACAGTAACCGCTACTGGCTCAGTATCCAGTGGAAGTATCACACAAGGTTTTAATCAGCCTCTTGTTGCTCAAGGGGATGTTTCTGTGTTCAACCTCAACCAAAATGCAATTGAGATATTGGCCTACCCAAATCCTGTGAGTAACGAACTTTCTGTCAAAACAACAATTGTTAATGAATCTGCTCTTAACTTTCAATTGGTTGACCAAGTTGGTAAAATTGTTTCTTTTGGTGAACTGAATCCGTTTTTTGATACAATCAACACCAGCCTGTTGGCCAGTTCGAATTATCTTTTGATCATTTATACCGCAGATCATTCAATTCGTAAAACACTCCGATTTACCAAGATTTAAGCAACTCATTTACCGCAAAGCTGAAAGCATTCTGTCCTTCAGCTTTCGGTCTATTGGTTCAATGAAGTCGTTGATTTCTTCTATTAAACTTCTTATTTGAACAATTCAGATGTGAAACTAATTATCATTTAAATTATTTTTACACCCAATGAAAAAATTAGCAATACTATTTCTATTGTTCCCCCTGTTTGCATCCGCCCAAAATTCCATCCTTTACGAAGTGAGTAAACCTGGGCAGAAAGAAAAAAGTTACTTGATGGGAACCATCCATGTACAGGATGAAAAAGCATTTAATTTTAACGACAGCGTGTTTTGGGCCATCGATCAATGCTCTAAGACCGCTTTTGAACTCGATTTAGGCATCGCAGCACTTAAAAACATGGACAAAGACATGCTAGTTGAGGTAATCGATACACATTACATTATTGGATTGGGCAAATACCTAGAAAATAATTTTATCCCTCAATTGATCAAGGAAATACCAGCTAAAGAGCTAGCCAATAAAATTACCATACAACTTCTTCCAGCCTATATAGAATTTATGAAGACTAAGTTTGCTGGCGACAATAGAACACAGTTTGTAGATCAATACCTCCAAAACTATGCTCGTAAAAACAAGAAGGAGATCATAGGCATCGAAACCTACGTAGAGCAATTTCAAGCAATACTTGGTGACATGTCGAACTATGATTATGAAAAGGCTGATTTAAGCACCAAAATGATTTCTTTTTTAAAGAAAGACGAAACCAGCTTTAACGCAATGGATTTGTTTAGTGGAACAGAACAAATGATTAACTACTATCATCAAGGTGATCTTGATGGTTTGTGTAGCTACCTGAACACCACAATTTCTAGTAGCAATGCTTTTACAAACAACATCTACGACCGTATATTCTTTAAACGGAATGACTTGATGTTTGAACGTACCAAAGACAAAATGGCTGAGGGCGGGATGTTTGTAGCTGTTGGATCTGGACATTTATGTGGTGAGAATGGTTTGGTTGCTCAATATAAAAGTGCAGGGTTTAATGTGCGAGCTGTGGATGTTACCAGTGCTAGCAAACGCGACATTGAATGGGAAACAATAGACCACAAATACTATACTGTTGATGTGCCTAAAGATGCACCTTTGGCTGAAAAGAAGAATACATTAAGCATGGGCTTTGTAATGGAGTCTGCAATTGATTCTACATTCGAAAACACATTATTTACTTCTAAAGGAATGGCAACATTCAAAATAGAACGTACAGATTATTCTGAAGATGCAGTTGAAGAGGAATTTGATTATGCAGAATTTCTGAAAGAGTTACAAGCAATCAAAGATTCAACTCCTCAAGACGATGAACTCGACTATGATGAAGAAATTGTATTCATAGATGACATTGAGTACACCACCGAAGTTGATGGTGAAGAGGTGTATGAAGTGTACGAAGTAGATGAAGCAGCTTCGTATGATGGAATGGAAATAGAAATTGAAGCCGATGCAGAAATGGAAGAGTATTATGTAGATGACGTTGATTACGATATCGACTACGACACCGAAATAGAAGACTTAGAAGAAGATCAAGATCCATTTCCGTTTTCAAAAAATAGCTTAAAGAACAGAATGACAGAAGAACAAACCAACTATTTCAAAGAAGTTTCAGATAGTGTTTCTGGATATGTTAAAAAAGAGATGGGCACACTTATGATGGGCATGATGGGGATGATGGGAGGCAACACTGAAACATATTCAGCAGTTGTCAATAATCAGGAAGTGGAATTGGATTTCACAAAAAGCATTATGGGCAGCTCCATTTCTACGGTTATTGA
>CBDUEX010000182.1:0-4594 GCA_965366305.1 uncultured Bacteroidia bacterium
GTCGGGATTTTTTAGCTCCTGTTACCTCTTGGTTGGTAGTTCCAGACTTAGTACAAAAGTTCCTTCCTTTTCCAATTTATAGCATAGACAGAGCAAAAGCATTGGAATACAGTTGGGAAAACGCGGCGACACTGCATGGCAAATCGCTATTAACCGATGGGTTTCTAGCCAACTATCAAAACGATGAAAGTGCCTATGTGTTTAATTCTACCCGAGTGGAAAACGGGTTTAGAGCATTGCTTTCTAATGTTAAAGCAGATCGGTCTATATTTTCATTGTCAGAAGACTTTTTTGATGTTACACATACGGATATCCCCTTGAGTACAGCTATATCTGTAAGTTCAAGATTTCCGTTTATTACACCTCCAGCCTTAGTTTACGATAAAGACGGAAAGAAATGGGGCCACTTGGTTGATGGTGGTTATGTTGAAAATATGGGAGGCACAGCCATGTTCGAAATGTACGACCATATTCGGAAATACATCAAACAAAAAAATTACAAGGCTAAATTTTACTTGGTTTTTATTAAAAATACCAAAGAAGAATACAATACAACAATCAATGGAATGTACGAGCTTCTTGGGCCACTTAACACCTTCTCTAAAGTGTGGGTGAATAGTGGTTATTACGATGAGAACAATACCAAACTGAACAACTTGTATGGTTCAGATGAGGCCGTTTTTATTGGCTTAGAACGTATCGGAGAAACCATCATACCATTGGGTTGGTACTTGTCGGAACAAGCTACAAGGCACATGCAAGATCAATTAGAAGCACGAACAGCGGCGTTTAAATTGAGGCTTGAAACCATTTTGCCTCATAAATAATCCATTTCAAACCTTCTCACTTCAGTTAGTCAATAAGCGTATCTTTGCGACTAGTGAAAGTTACTTTTTTAGGTACAGGAACATCTCAAGGCGTGCCCATAATTGCTTGCCAATGTGCGATTTGTCAATCCTCAGATGAGAAAGACAACCGTTTTCGCTCAAGTGTACTTATTGAAACAGAAAACACTAATTTCATAATCGATACCGGTCCAGATTTTAGGCATCAGATGTTGCGAGCAAAAACCCGCAAACTAGATGGTGTAGTATTTACACACGGGCATAAAGATCACACTGCTGGCTTCGACGATATTCGGGCGTTCAACTACGTGCAAAAGAAGCCGATGGATGTGTATGCAGATCGGTATGTAGAAATTGTATTAAAGCGAGATTTTTACTATGCTTTTGAAGAGAACAAGTATCCCGGTGTGCCAGATCTAAAGCTACATATTATTAAAAATGAAATGTTTAAAGTTGGCGACTTGGAAGTACTTCCAATAGAAGTGAAACATTACAAACTACCTGTTTTTGGGTTTCGAGTAGGCGACTTTACGTACATTACCGACGCTAATTTTATAGAGGAAGAAGAGAAAAATAAAATAAGAGGAAGCAAGGTGTTAGTGCTCAATGCCCTTCGTAAATCAGAACACATCTCACATTTCAGTTTAGCAGAAGCCATAGCTCTAGGCAAAGAACTGGAAATTCCACAGGTTTATTTTACCCACATAAGTCACCAAATGGGCTTCCATCAAGAAGTAGAATCTGAATTACCAAACGGAATGAACTTGGCTTATGACGGCTTGCAATTGGAGCTATAAGTAAATAATCATCAGCAGATTAACTATAATGAGCCAATTAACCAATTGGTGTAATGGGAAGTAAATTTTACTACCAGAACAATTTTTCAATTACTGTTTGAGGCAGTGTGAATCGCTTCACTTCTAAATCTATAATAACGATGAAAAATAAAGAATTGAAGTATGCTTATTGTTGTGTAGTTTTGAACAAAGAAAAAACATGAAAAATATAGTTATCGTATGCATCGTAGGTTTAGTTTTCGCACTAGTAAGTTGTAGTGGAGAAAAGAAACAAGAACCTGCAACAGCTGAACCAGCTGAAACAACTGCACCTGCTCAGGAAGCAGAGCCTGCAGCAGAACCAGAAGCTAACACCAAATTAGATGTTAAGCTGAACACGAAAGATGGTTCTGTTGAAGTAGACCTTGAAAAGAAAGATTAAAGATTAACAACAGATGGTCTTTTATAAGTCGTTTCGATGACCAAAGACGACATCTGATAGTTTTTAAATATGAGAGGTTTATAATTTTATGAACCAATAACAACAAAAAAGCGATCTTGGCTAAAAACCAGGACCGCTTTTTTTTAGTAATTATTTTGGTGCTCGCTAATCAATCCAAATGATACAATAATGGGTTATGATTTAATCCTTTTAGGTTTTATGTATTTCCTTCTTAGTTAAGATGGTCATTATCAAAATACATGTCGCCAAAGTAATCCACGCAAACGACTTTTCGAAAGTAGTTTTGGCAAAAACATTTCCAACGGTGTTAAGAGCGAACAGAACGAAGTAAATCCAGAGGATAACAGTTACCGCTTTTTTTGAAAGGTATTGTTTGATGTAGCCACCTCTTATGAGTAACACAAGGCACAAAACTAGAATGATAAATATTGAAATCGCTTCGAATACATACATTTCGGAATCAGAAGTTAATCTGCCGCCCCATGTGATGTCATAAGGAACTATTTTAAGCAATATGCTCATATGAAATAATATGATTAACGCGAAAAGTGCTAAGAGTATTTTTATGGCAGTTTTTGGTTTCATTTTTCTCCTATAATGGCCTTAAATATAGCCTCCCTGTAATCTTCCTTCTTCATCTGTTTGCCCAAAGATTGAGCGGTTGATTTGTATACTTTGTTGTTTAGCAAGTCTAGGATTTTAGGTTCCAGTCTTTTTGTACTTATCTTGCTCACATCCATTCCCAATGGTCCTGCACCTTTCTTAGCTAGCATTGTATTCCACACATATTGGTCAATGATATGCGGTATGATCAGCGATGCACATCCATTTTTGATAGTGGAATGTGTAGTGCCCGAGCCACCGTGATGTATCACTGCATACATTTTTGGAAAAATCCAGTCGTATGGTATGCGTTTTACAAAATGGAATAGGTCCTTATTGTAATTTTCTGGTTGCACTAAGCCACCTGATGCTGTATTGATGATAGCCGGAATATTGTTTCTCTCTAGAATGTCTAGGATAATCTGAGTGTTCTTAATCGGCCGCGTATTTATCATGCTGCCAAAGGTTACAAACACGATTTTCGAATGCTTCTCAAGGAAAGCTTCTATCTCAACACTGGGTTGCCAGTGGGACGTTTTTTTACGCTTGTGGTAGCCGAGTACTTTTAAATTTTTGGCCCAGTATGTTGGCCGTTTAAAAAGGGTAGGAGAGATGGTGTAAATGCATTGGTTGTTGAATAGGGCTTCTTGTATTTCTTTTTGTTTGATGTTACGAGACTCTGGAGTTTTAAGCCATTTAACAGAGCTGGATATGGTTTTGAGTAATCCATAATTGGCAATTTTATAGCTCAGCTTATTTAGAAATGTGCCCCAGTTGCTATGAAACCCAACATGTGTGTTCCCTTCTACGTAATGCATGTTAGGTACAGGGATTATAAGTGAAGTTTTGCCTTTGTTTCTAAAGCCCCATATTACCGGATAAATAACCTTGCCGTTATGTGCAATTCTATCAGGTTGTTCAGACTCAATCACCTCTTCTTGCTTTTGAATCATTGCTTTATTTATTCCCTTTTGTAAAGAAATCAATTGAGCATAGGCTCGTATTTTCTTAAGTCCAAAACTACCGCCACCCATTGCTATCTGACCAGCAGGGCTGTCTAGCATTTCTATAAACTCACTACCCAATGAAGCAAATTCAAATCCGGAGTCTTCGGCCAAATTTCTAAATTGCTCAGGAAATAGGCAGACAATCTGATGTCCGTGTTCTTTGAGAATCTCACCTACAGCAAGCATCGGCTCCATATCTCCTCGGGTTCCTATTGCGGTTATAATTATTTTCAAGGTATTAAATATAATGCATTATGATGTGGTATGAGGATGCTAGGTTCTTTAAACGCAATTTTCATTTCTTAAAATTTTATCCATCTATTTCCCTATAGTAATGTAGTGAGAATAGAAAGAAGTAACACTCAAATTTACAATCCGTTCGCTGTGTTCAGCTGGGGTTTGCATTGTGTTTCAGTAAAGCAATCAACAAAGGTGTTGGCTACTGGGTTTTTAAAAGTAGCCTCGCTCAATGTAAAATTAGTTCAATGTCAAAAATAGCAAGGAACTAGTTGCTCACCAAAAGTCATGTAAATGACGTTGCAAAAAGCCACTGAAAATTACAATTGTTTCAGCTTAAAGAAAGCAACACCTAACCAAACTACAGAAACGGTCATAGCAATTGCACCAATTAAAACAAGTGCAGGAGGAAGACCGAGGTAGATTTCTGACAGAATGCCGATTGGCATTAATAATCCTGTTAGAGCGAGCCATGAAATTGTTTTCACGTTAGCCAGCTTATCCTTAAAGTGGAGCAATAAATAACCGATGAGAATATTTAAGAATGCAAATAAATTCCCATGAACGTGTGCCAGTCGTGCTTCAAAATGTTTGCCAATGCTATAGGAGTTGGCCCATTCTTCTTTTCCTGGTGCAAAGTCACGTAGGTAAATAAGTAAAAAC
>CBDUEX010000183.1:0-4575 GCA_965366305.1 uncultured Bacteroidia bacterium
CACAATACCTGATTTGGTTAGGTACTCTTTTGCTTTAGCAGGATTATAACTTTTATGGTTGCTTAAATAATGTCCGGGTAATCCTTTTGGTGTAAATCCACCATTGGCAGCTATTCCAACATTATTTCTCAAATACTTAATCATTGATTCTCGATTGACAGCATAACTCATCGCTTTTCGAAAATCTATATTAAAGACTGGTGAATTTTCGTCTTCCAAATTAAAAGCGAGGTATTCGGTATTTAAAAATGGAGTTTTCTTTAAAACAATGGTTGAGGTATATGAGTCTTTGAGTTCACCGTCGCCTGTAAGAATTTCATCTTTAAACGAACTTTCTAATCCGGTAAATACATCCAATTTCCCTTGAATGAACTCGAGCAATTCTGTCTGTTTACTTTGAATGAAAGAAATAGAAATTGCATCTAGATTAGAGGCTCCTGTTGTAGATTGTTCAAAGTAAGTTGTATTCTTAAGTAAGTTAAGCTTAATACCATCTTGCCAATTGGCAAAAGAGAATGGGCCTGTTCCAATGGGATGTTTACCAAAGTCATTTCCATATTCTTCAATTCCTTCGTGAGGTATAACATAACAATAAGCCATGGTGAGCATTGGCAATAAGGGTGCAAAAGGCTTGTTTAACTGAAGTATAAATGTGGTGTCGTTTGGTGCCGAGAATGGGTTTGTTTTATCAATAATTTCGTTGAATATCCAAGCACCATCTGAAGCTGTTTCGGGAGAAATAATGCGATTAAAGGAAAAGACGAAATCTTGAGCAGTTACAGCTCTTTTACCCATTTTGAAAACAGAGTGATTGTGGAAAAATACGTCATTTCTGAGTGTAAAAGTGTACACTTTTGCGTCTTCTGAAATGCTCCAGTTTTTCGCAATGCTGGCAATTACATTTAAATTGGAATCTAACTGAACCAAGCCGTTAAATATCTGATTTACAGCACGTATGTTTTCTTGAGTTCTTGCAAAAGCGGGGTCTAAGGATGTAATTCCTGTTGCACTATTATATCTGAAAACTTTTTTTTCGTTCGAATCAGGTGCTGAATTACAAGAAATCAACATAAAACTGATGTGTATAACTAAGAAAAACCTGTTTATTACTGACTTGCTTAAGTGGTTAGTTTTGAAACACAAAATTAATACGAGTTGGCGATACCAATTAAATACTACGGTCATTCTTGCTTTATGATAAATATCGGGGGTAAAAATATACTCTTTGATCCATTTATTACGCCAAATCCAAAGGCAAGTAGCATAGACATTTCCACAATTATGCCTGATGTGATTGCAATTTCTCATGGCCATGGCGATCATGTTGCTGATGTTGAGAGCATTGCTAAGCAATCGGGAGCTACAATAATATCAGTGTATGAAATTACAGAGTGGCTGCAAAACAAGGGTATTGAGAATTTAATACCAATGAATACGGGCGGTAATATCGACCTTGGAACGTGTAAGATAAAAGTGGTGAATGCCATTCATAGCAGTTCGTTGCCTGATGGCACGTACGGTGGCAACCCCGTTGGATTTGTCGTTCAAAGTAACACTTCGTGCTTTTATTATGCTGGAGATACAGCGTTGAGTGTAGACATGAAGCTTATTTCGGAACAATTCAACTTAGATTTTGCAATACTTCCAATTGGAGATCATTTTACGATGGGAGTTGATGATGCAATAAAAGCGGCACAGTTCGTTAATTGTAAACAAGTCATTGGAATGCATTTCGATACCTTTCCACCAATTGAAATAAATCACGCAGCAGCAACAGAAGCTTTTGCAGATAAAAATATCAAATTAATACTACCAGAAATCAATCAAACAATAGAATTATAAAACATTATGTCAAAAATCATTTGTATCGCAAATCAAAAAGGAGGAGTAGGTAAAACTACCACAGCAATTAACCTAGCTTATAGTCTTGCTGTTTTAGAAAATAAGGTTCTATTGATTGATGCTGACCCACAAGCAAATTCTACGTCACATTTAGGTTTTGAGCCTAAAAACATACGTTTAGGTCTTTATGAATTGATGGTTCAAGATTTGGATACTGCCGATGCTATTTTAGACACAAAGTATGATAATCTTCAAATCCTTCCTGCAAACATTGATTTGGTTGGAGCAGAAATTGAAATGATTGATCTTCCGAACAGAGAGAAAATATTAGCTCGTTTATTGGATAAGGTAAGAGATAAATTTGATTTTATTATCATCGATTGTTCTCCTTCGCTAGGGCTAATAACTACGAACGCATTGGGTGCAGCAGATTCTGTTATCATTCCGGTGCAGTGCGAGTACTTTGCACTAGAAGGTCTTGGTAAGTTACTTAATACCATTAAAATTGTTCAAAGAAGTATTAATCCTAAATTAGATATTGAAGGTTTGTTACTTACGATGTACGATTCAAGATTGAGACTGTCAAATCAAGTGGTAGAAGAGGTAAAGCTTCATTTTCAGCAATTGGTTTTTGATACAATCATTAAAAGAAATACAACATTAAGTGAAGCACCAAGCTTTGGTATTCCAGTGTTAGAACACGATGCAACGGCAGTTGGAAGCGTTGGATACCTTAATTTAGCAAGAGAATTGCTTCAAAAGAATGGACTTACTAAAATTAGTGAAGAAGAAAGAATTATTCAATAATGAGTAAGAAAGTACTTGGAAGAGGTTTAAGTGCATTGCTTGAAAATGCAGACACTGACATTACTGGCATTGAACCCAAAGCCTTACATAGCATTGCTGAAATAAAAATTAGCCAAATTATTGCTAATCCGTTCCAACCTCGAACTGAGTTTGATAACGAAGCATTAGAAGAGTTAGCCGAATCGATTAAAATTCATGGAATCATTCAACCTATTACGGTAAGAAAGATTGGATACGAAAAGTTCGAGTTAATTAGTGGTGAAAGAAGAACACGAGCATCAATTTTAGCGGGTCTAACCTACATCCCTGCATACATCAGATTAGCCGATGACCAACAAATGTTGGAGATGGCTCTTATTGAAAACATTCAACGAGAGAACTTAAATGCTATTGAGATATCGCTGTCATATAAACGATTACTTGACGAGTGCGGGCTTAAACAAGAACAACTTGGAGACCGCGTTGGAAAGAAAAGAAGTACAGTTAACAATTACCTTCGTCTCTTAAGATTGCCCGATGAAATTCAATTGGCAATTAAAGAAGGCGACCTAATGATGGGCCATGCTCGAGCATTAGTAAATGTGGAAAATGAGGAAACTCAAATGGCGATTTTTAAAGCTACCGTGCAAGGAAATTTATCTGTACGCCAAGTTGAAGAATTGGTAAGAAGTGAAAAGAATGGGGAAGAAGGTATTACGAGTAAAGCTGCTTCTAACTATTTTGACTTTACAGATTATATTAATGATAAGAACCAATTATCGAAAAAACTTCAAACAGATATTCGCTTCAAATCTCGCTCAAATGACAATGGAACTATAATAATTAGTTTTTCGTCGAGAGAGCAATTGGAAGAAATTCTAAAGAAGATGGTTTAAGTACATTTGAAGTAATGAAAGGACTTTGTGGATGGTTACTGTTGGTATTGCTGTCAAGTAATTCCTTTGCACAGGTGCCTTATTCTGCTTCATACTTTCAAGAAACGAAGGTTCAAACACCCATTTTTAAGGATAGCTCATCATGGACTGATCCTAAGAAGGCAACTGTGCTTGCTTTGGTTTTGCCCGGAGCAGGTCAGATTTACAACAAACGTTACTGGAAAGCAGGAATCGTTTATGCTGGGGCAGCAGGATTGATTTACATGTTTAAATACAATACCGATAGTCTGAATGCATACCAGAGTGAATATAGTGCACGGCTAAACGGCGATACCACTTCATATGCCAATATCTCCACCCAGTCTATTAAAAACTTTAGAGATTTTCATCGGAGATATCGCGATGTTTCTATCTTGGGATTTGTGGGTTTGTATGCCCTTCAAGCGATAGATGCAAATGTAGATGCTCACCTCAAAGAGTTTCGTATTAACAAGGACCTAAGTTTAAAAGCTAGTCCTATAATTTATGAATACAAACCGGGCTATGGCTATTACAATGGGTTGAGCCTAAAATTGAAATTCTAATCGCTTTCAATTTCCATAAAAATAATACCTTCGCATCGTAAAAAAATACGACATCAATGCAAAATATTTCAGTCATAGGATCAGGTACAATGGGTAATGGTATTGCTCATGTTTTCGCTCAAAACGGATACAATGTTTCATTAATTGATATTAATGAAGCTGCTTTAGAAAAAGCGATAGCTACGATATCTAAGAATTTAGATAGAATGGTTGCAAAAGAAAGAATATCTGAATCTGATAAAACAAGCACCCTTGGCAACATAACCACGTATACTGTTCTTGCTGATGGAGTTAAACAAGCTGATTTGGTGGTAGAAGCTGCTACGGAGAACAAGGAACTGAAGTTTAAAATATTTAGAGATATGGATGCTCACGCACCAGCTGGTTGTATTCTTTCTTCAAACACATCGTCAATATCGATAACAGAACTTGCAGCACAAACAGGAAGACCAGATAAGGTTATCGGT
>CBDUEX010000184.1:0-4551 GCA_965366305.1 uncultured Bacteroidia bacterium
TTGCTCCAGGATTGTATTTTGGCTTGCAGGTGATGGAAAGTGGATTTTGGTTTGTGAAGGAGTTTATCATTTACCAAATTGATTTATTCCGCTATCCAATTGCTTCACATGGTCAACCGTTTTATTATCACGCAGTGGTGCTGTTAGTCGGGTGCTTTCCACTCGTAATTCTTGCATGGAACGCAATGTTTAAAAGAATAGATGTGTCAGGTGATACTACGTTAATACGCTTCATGAAAGTGTTATTTTGGGTGGTATTAATTGTCTTCTCTTTGGTGACTACCAAAATTGTTCATTACAGCAGTATGTGTTATATCCCATTGGCCATTTTGGGCGGTATTTGGGTTTCAAATTACGCGTCTATCACAAAATTACAGCGATTACTGTTTGTTGTTGTAAGCTTCGTTTGGGTACTACTTTTTGGGTTATTTGGACTTCTCTATTTAGCACCAGAATTTGTGCAATCTTTTATTCAACAGAATATTGCTGATCCTTTTGTCTTAGAGCAGTTTCAAACCGTGGGAGAATGGTCGGCGGTACCTATAATTATAGCACTTGGTTTGATTTATTTAGTGGGTCAGTTGCTTTTTCGTTATCATAAAGCAGCGGTGGCAAGCTTACTTGTTTTTAATGCCTTCTTTATAACGTTGTTTCTTGTAAGCACTCTTCCTCAATTAGAACACAGCTTGCAAGGAAAATGGATAGATCATCTCAAAACCTACCAAGGCAAAGACATGCGTCATTATACTTATGGTTTTAAGAGCTTTGCTCATCTTTACTATACTCAAGTAGAAGAGAGTGAAGTATTAGCACCTATTCAGCAAATTATTTTGAAAGAAATGGGCAAAGAGTCATACAGCGATATTACACAGTTTGATAAACAGTTTTTTGATGCTAAAGTAAGGGATTACATTATTGAAGAAACAGAAATTCCGATTAGTATTTCAGCAAAAATTGATAAGTTTAAAGAGTTGGAGAGCAATCCTTATCTCAAAAACGTTTTTAAAGGCAATGGTTATGGAGTTTGGGAACGTTCTAGTTCACTTCGTAAATAATTACGGTATAATCATCTGAGCCAATGAATGTCTTTAAAAGTGTGACATCAAAAGTCGATTCAATATATTCTTTGCTTACCTCCGAATCGGTCATCGCAAAATAAGAGTCCCAAGCGATAATGGCTCCCTTTTTAGGGTTGCTTTTTTGCAGTTCTTTCATTTCAATGAGCTCATCGTTATATCCTATTCGTTTGTTCAATTGGAACGGAATAAAATAAGCGTTGGTATACATACTTCTTGAAGCATAATTATTAGTTTCAAGCCAAATTGATACTTCTTTTAAGTGTTTTTGATTGTCATTAAGTTCATAGTTTTCAGGGAGTTGCATTGCCATTTTGTTGTCAATGAACGGAAAGATTACAATACTTGCAATTAATAGGGCCTTGATGTAGATAGGCTTTATAAAAGAGATTAATGACACGAATAATTCCATCCCTCGATAAGCAATAAAAGCAAACAGCGGCACAAGCACTAAGAGCACACGATTAAGTCCAAAGCTATGAAACAGACCGAAGTACCAAAAGATACTGTGAGCAACAATATAGCCTAAGGTAATGCCATAGATTAAGAGGAGCTCTTTTTTACCGAGTTCACCTCGTACAAAGGAGAGCACTCCTTTAAACATTCCTAAAATTAAAAGTATGCTTATTGGAAGTCCAATGAGATAAGGTATTTGAATGAAATAATGAAAAACTTCTCCGCTGCCGTATTTAGATTCTACACCATTGTATGGGTTTTGATGGAACATCCACAAGAAATCGTTAAACACAAACAGTCCAACAATCCCATAAAGTACTGTTCCGATGAAAATATAGGGGAGATATTTAATCTTTTTACTGGCTAGGATATATACAATAATAATGAGTGCTACAACCCATCCTTCAGCTCGAACAAAGGGGAGAAATTACAGCAATGTTAATGCTAGTGCAGTTTTATCCTTAACTTCAAAATAGACAATGGCTATTAGAAACACTGCAAATAAGGGTTCAGTTAAACCTGACGATTGTATTAGAAAAAAGGAATAAGCAAAGAAACATAAAAAGGGTGCCCACCACTTAGCAAACTTAAATTCTTTGAAGAGTAGATACGTTAAATAAGCACTTCCAATTATACAGAAGCTATTGAAGAGTTTCATTCCCCACCAACCAAGACTAGCAAGCGGTGAAGCCAATAATACAAAAATTGGTTTGGCCCACATTTCTACAAATAAGTCGGGCGTTTGAAACGCTTGATGAGCTTGTAGGTAGTGCAGTACGCTATCGCCATTGTCGTGTGTGCTTTGGTTTAAGAAAACTAAAAGTAAATCGACAATAATTATTGTAATCCAAAGAATTGTGTTGCTATTCTTCAGTGTTCTATTCATAAATCGAGTGAACCATTAATCCATTCTTCTTCTAAATCAGCATCATACTTTTTATAAAAATCAATTGCAGGAGTGTTCCAATCAAGTACTTGCCAATTCATTCGATTGCAATTGTTCTCTCTACCAAATGCAATACATTGATCAAAGAGTAATTTGCCAGCACCGTTTCCGCGATGTTTTTCAGTTACAATTAAATCTTCTAAGTACAAGCACTTGCCTTTCCATGTAGAGTAGCGAAAATAAACGATGGCAGCTCCAATAATAGTTCCATCAGTTTCAGCTACAAATGCATCAAATATTTTATTGACGGTAAAGCCATCAATTGCCATTTGTGTTGTGGTATTTGACACTTCATTGGGTGCTTTTTCGAATAGTGCTAGTTCATTTATCAAATTATAAATGGGAGTGATGTCTGCTTTGGTTGCCTTTCGAATTTGGAGCATAGCACAAATAAAGTTTATAAATATGTTATCCAAAAGTTATTAATAGTAATACATTAATAACATTAAGGTAATATTGGATTACATCATTTGCAGTGTATGAAAAGAAGGATAATTCCAATAATACTAATTTCATTAGTTACAGTAAGCAGTTTTGCACAAATCTCTTTCCCAACAGCGGAGAAGGGGTTGAGTTTTAAGTCTGATGATGAAAAGATTTTAATGAACTTCAGTTTTAGAGTTCAAGGTTTATTTACCTACGAAAATCAAGAAGGAGCAGATCCGGAAGATGCTGGTATGCAAGCGATGATACGAAGAATGCGACTGAAATCGAAAGGGTATATTTATGATCCTAAATTTGAATACAAGTTAGAACTTGCTCTTAGTCAGCGAGATATGAGTGCAAGTAAAGATTATGAGCAAGTTGGTAGTGCTTCTAAAGTTGTGCTAGACGCGGTAATGAAGTATCATTTGAACGACAAAAATCAACTGTGGTTTGGTCAAACTAAACTACCGGGAAACAGAGAACGAGTTATTTCTTCGAGAGACTTACAATTTGTAGATCGTAGTTTGGTAAATAGTAAGTTTAATATCGATCGAGATTTTGGAGTTCAATATAGATCGAAACAAGATCTTGGAAACATGCCAGTTGTGCTTGCAGCTGCTGTAGTAACAGGAGAAGGTAGAAATATCAGAGTAAACAATGCTAAAAACGGATTAAACTATGTGGGTAGAGTAGAGTTTTTTCCACTCGGAAATTTCACTAAGAAAGGTGCTTATTTTAGTGCAGACCTGCAACGAGAAGAAAAACCTAAGCTAGCTATTGGTGCCAGTTATAGTTTCAATCATAACACCAACAGAGATGGACAAGTGGGCAATTTTGTTATGGATACCTTGGGCAATGTTCATACGGACATTCAGAGTGTATTTATTGACTTGATGTAT
Source organism: uncultured Bacteroidia bacterium (assembly GCA_965366305.1). Lineage (GTDB taxonomy): Bacteria > Bacteroidota > Bacteroidia > NS11-12g > UBA9320 > UBA9320. Next base: position 3,804 of record CBDUEX010000184.1, read on the forward strand.
AAGTACAAAGGATGGAGCATTATGTCAGAATATGCTAACAAGCAATTACCTTCTCATGTAACCGGATTTACATCGGGAGAAGGATTTGTGGCTCAGTTGGGTTATTTATTTAAGAACAACTACGAATTGTCTGGTAGGTTTACAACAATAGATGAAATTAAAAGTGCTACGAGCAGCAAACAAACCAATGAATATACCCTGGGTTTCTCTAAGTATATCGTGGGACATATGCTCAAATGGCAAACAGATATTTCCTACTCAGAAGTGTCAACTTCAACCTTAGGGAATTATAGATTTAGATTTCAGTTGGAATTCGGAATTTAATTTATTTCTTTGCTAACATACAGATAATATAGAAAGCTAATATTCGCAAAAAATTAATAATAGCAATTATATAATGCAACCAAAAATCAAAAACCTATTTCTTGTTCTTATCAGCTTTTTTATACTGGCCCCAGCATCGGCTCAAGAAAGTAAAGTTCAATTAAACGAAGATGCCTTTGTTAATTTACATGCAAAAGGTATAGAAGAAGGTGCTACACTTTCTTGGAGTATTGAGTATGATAAAGTAGATGCAGTAGATAATCTTGTTATACGCTACCAAAAGAAAATTGCAAAAGGAAAGCCTTGGCAATATTCTGAAGTAATTGATGGGAAAGCCACCTCAGCAACAATTAAAGAGCTAATCGGCGGAGAAAAATACGTATGGGAGATAGGAGCCATGAAAGATGGCAGCAACGTTGCTGGA
>CBDUEX010000185.1:0-4542 GCA_965366305.1 uncultured Bacteroidia bacterium
GAACTAGATTGAGGATTCATATCCGCCAACTAGAGGATTCATATCCGCCAACTAGTGGATTCCCACACCAAAAGTAATGTACTCTAACAAACTGCTAAACCAAATTGCTGGCACTACCCGACTACATACAGCTTCTAGCTGTCCGCTTAAGCGGCTAACGTACCATAATAGTAGCTAAAACGCATTGGCCCGAGAATTTTTATTCCCAATACCACAAAATACACAAGATATAGCCCCTTCGCGGCCTTCTTGGCAACCTATCGAACGAAACACAAAACTAAACACAGGACAGTTTTTCGTCCAATAGTTATCGGATTTCGCTATATTTCCTTAAATATCACCGAACTGCGTTTAGCAAGTCGTTATAGGTAATTAAAAACCAGCACATATGAACAACAAAACAAAAATTGCAGCAGCTCAACTTTCACCAGTATTTTTAAATTTAGAAAAAACAGTTGATAAAGCATGTAATTCAATTATTGAAGCAGGAAAGGAAGGTGCTCAATTGATTGTGTTTCCAGAAGCATTTATTTCTGGCTACCCTGACTGGGTTTGGTTATATCCACCTCACAAATCTAAAGAATTAGGCGACTTATATGCAAAACTCGTTGAAAATGCTGTCTCAATTCCAGACAACACGACTGACAGACTCTGTAAGGCCGCAAAGTCTGCAAACATCAATGTAGTTATGGGAATGAATGAACGAAACTCTGAGACTAGCAATTCCAGTCTATTTAATACTATTCTTTTTATAAGTGATAAAGGCGAAATACTGGGTAAACACAGAAAACTAATGCCAACTAATTGCGAAAGATTAATTTGGGCACAAGGAAATGGTAGTACCCTTAAATCCTACGATACATCTGCTGGCAAACTAGGTGGTCTAATTTGTTGGGAAAACTTTATGCCTTTGGCACGAAATGCTATTTATGAGTCTGGAGCTCAAATACTCGCTGCCCCAACTTGGGATAAAGGTGATGAATGGTTAGAAAGCATGAAGCATATTGCAAGAGAAGGCGGTGTCTTTGTAATAAGCAACTGTATGACCTTGCATCTAGATGATTTACCTGATGAGCTGAAAGCTATATATCCCAATGATAAGAAATGGATTAGCACAGGTCAAAGCTGCATAATTAACCCATTTGGTGAAATAATAGCTGGCCCTCTTGACTCTAAAGAGGGAATAATTTATGCCGATATTGATTTACAAGACATACTTGTACACAAACGAAGACTTGATGTGGTAGGACATTATGCAAGACCAGACGTATTTAACTTTTCTGTTAACAAATAAACTATATTAATAATAATTAACCTTTTGATAAAAGAAAACTACACACAACAACGGGTCCTATGAAAAGCCCTAGTCCAGTTCTTTAAAGTTAATCAATATTTTCATTTTTATAAAAGAAAACTACCTACCACAAAGTATATAATTACTTGCTTGGTGCAGTGTCTACTTGGAAATTCCTTCCTAAATTCCTCTGGGGTCGTTCCATTTTTGTTAAATTAGTTGCTTAAAATCACCTGCCTTCCGACAGGTAGGATCAACTAATCAACACAACAACGTGGGCAATACTAAGAATTAACACAAACTAAAATTATTAATTATGAAGCATTTGAATTTTCTCCTAAAAGCAATTACAATTTGTTTATTACTAATAACAATCAATTCCGTTGAAGCTCAAAACCGCAGAGAAGTTGGTAATATGGTTTTAGAGGATATTCCTGAAACACTTGAAGAAATAACCTCGAGAATACAACAATATCAGAACACTAGATCTGCATCTTTTGCTGATTGGCTTCCAAATAATGCTGGTATGTTAATATCTACAAGATTTGGAAATACTTCACAATTGCATACAATAACCAGTCCGGGTGCGGCCAGAAATCAAATTACTTTTTTTGATGAACCCGTTTCTAATGGTTCTTTTTGTCCGTCTCCAGACTTCGATGGATTCCTGTTCACAAAAGATACTGGAGGAAATGAATTTTCTCAAATTTACTGGTATGATATGGATACGCGAAGGTCTGAAATGTTAAGTGACGGAGCCTCCGTGAATTTTGGCATGACCTGGTCAAATACTGGTGATAAATTCGCCTTTACGTCTTCTAGAAGAAATACGAAAGATTTTGATATTTATGTATCCGATATGAAATCACCCAAAACAGCTGTAATAAAAGTTGATCGTGGCGGCGGCTATTGGGTTGCAGCAGATTGGTCTCCCGATGATAGTAAATTATTAGTCCTTCAATATTTATCGAGTACAAAATCGAACTCTTATATTTTGGACTTAAAAACAATGGAATTAACGCAAATTAATGATGACAAAACAGAAGCGGTTTTCTTAGTAAGTGGCTGGAACAAAACAGGAGACAAAATTTATGCAACAACTAACTTAGGAACAGAATTTAATACCCTAGTTCAATATGATGTGAAAACAAAGAAAATAGAATACATCACAAAAGATATTGCTTGGGATGTTGAAGAAGGAGCCATGAATAAGTCAAGAACAAAAGCTGCATTTACGGTAAACGAAAACGGATTTAGCCAATTGTATTTGATGGATCTTCAGTCAAATAAATATGAAAAAGTTTCAAATTTACCAATTGGTCAAATTTATTCTTTTAAGTTTCATCCTTCTCGTGACGAGTTAGCCATGGTACTGAACACTACAGAAACGCCTGGTGATGTGTTTTCTCTTGATCTCGATACCAGAAAAACCAAAAGATGGACAACCAGTGAAGTTGGAGGGCTAGATACAAGTTTGTTTCCAAAACCAGAACTTATTAATTATGAAACATATGACGAAGTAGATGGGGAGAAAAGGAAGATTCCTGCGTTTATATATAAACCGAAGAATGCCAAAGGACCACTACCAGTTATGATTTCCATTCATGGTGGCCCAGAAGGGCAACACACTCCTTATTTTTCATCATTTTATGCTTATCTAGCAAATGAAATGGGCATTGCTGTTATTGCTCCCAATGTACGTGGATCATCGGGATACGGAAAGACCTACTTGAAATTTGACAACGGATTTAACAGAGAAAATTCAGTTAAAGACATCGGCAAATTACTAGAATGGATTGAGAAAAAGCCAGAGTTTGATAAAGATAGAATTGCTGTATATGGAGGCTCCTATGGGGGCTACATGGTATTATCTTCTATGTATAATTTCAATGATAAATTGAAATGTGGAATTGACATCGTAGGAATAAGCAATTTTGTTACTTTTCTAGAAAATACAGAAGAATATAGACGAGATTTAAGGAGAGCGGAATATGGTGATGAAAGAGACCCGAAAATGAGAGAATATTTATTGTCAATTTCACCAACAAATCACGTTAATGAGATTAAGGCTCCACTTTTTGTGATACAAGGAGCTAATGATCCACGTGTACCAATGTCTGAAGCGGAACAAATGGTAAAATCTATTAGAGAAAATAATGGAACTGTTTGGTATATGCTTGCTAAAGATGAAGGTCATGGGTTTAGAAAAAAAGAAAATAGAGATCGAATGACGGAGTCTGTTGCCATGTTCTTACAAGAAAACCTATTAGGCAATTAAAGCTCATAATAAAGTTTAAAAAACATAGGACGTTTGGTGTCAAATCTAAACGTTTTTGTTTTCTTATAAACAGAAACGTTTTGACTTTTTAAGCCCTACGTTCCTTTCACTAACCGCAGTAAGCTAAAAAAAATGAAATTCGAGAGTCGAAAAGATATATTATTTAAAATTATAATACTGGGTTTTTGTTCATTTCTAATTGGAATCACTGTTTTTGGAATTATTAATGGGGAAATGGAACCAAATGAAAGATGGACATTAGTACCAATATTTGCGATTGTTGGATTCTTACTCTGGATATTTTACGGAACAAATTATGAATTAACCGAAACTGAATTTATTTTCAAAAGTGGACCTATAAGTAGAAAAATACGGATTGACAGAATTAAGGAAATAGTAGTTGGAAAAACTCTTTGGATTGGAAATTGGCCGACAACAGCCAGAAATGGGCTTATTGTGAAATATGACAAGTACGGAATAGTGAACATTAGCCCAAAAACTAACGAATCCTTTATTAAAAAAATTTTGGAATTAAAAAAAGATGTAAAAATAACGGAAAGAAAAGCCTAACTCTACAACACAGTAATTAACCTGCCTGTCGGCAGGCAGGTTAATTGCTTGGTATAAGTCTACGCTCAAAATCCTTTGAATTTCCTATTATTAGCTTTTATACAAACTCGGTAAAGCAATTTTAAACTTAACAGCTAATATTCTAATTGCAATTACAATAGCTCCAGCAATCATAAAAATGATATTATCATCTATTGGGAGTTGTCTTAATGCAAAATAAGAGAATCCTCCTAGAATACAGGCTGTTGCATATATTTCCTTTCTGAAAATCACCGGAATTTCGTTACATAAAATATCTCGTAGTACGCCTCCAAAACATGCAGATATGGTTCCGAGTGCTACACAAATAATTGGATGCAATTCTGCATTGATACCTTTTTCTACTCCAACAACTGTGTAC
>CBDUEX010000186.1:0-4523 GCA_965366305.1 uncultured Bacteroidia bacterium
CGAAATTGAAACAGAATAAGTTGCAATCTCTACTGGGACTAACGTTAAAAGAGTCGCTGAAAAAAGACGATATCATTGATTTTGAATCATTGAACTACGAATTTCAAGCTCCAGATATCACGCAATTTAAAAATACGAAATGAAGCTAGGTTTTTTAATCACTGCACGTTTAAAGTCATCTCGACTTCCGTATAAATTATTGCTCGATTTAAATGGCAAACCGATGATCGAACGGGTTATCGAACGTTGTTTACAGGTAGTAGATGCGGCTGACATAATTCTCTGTACTTCAGATAATGTGCAAGACAATCCATTAGAATCCATTGCGTATAGAACAGGAATTAAATGTTTTAGAGGATCAGAACAAGATGTATTAGGAAGATTGCACGAAGCAGCGGAAACTCATCACTATGACTATGTATTGAACATTACCGGTGAAAATCCTTTGTTTGATATAGAAACTGCAGTTGAAATGAAACAGAAGTTAGTGGAAGAAGATGCAGATTTTATTTATAGTGAAGGACTGCCTATTGGTTGTTCTGTGTATGGTTTAAAAACGAAAGCTCTTGAAGTAATTTGTAAAATTAAACAAGAGTTAGATACAGAGATTTGGGGATATTTAATTAATAGACCGGAGATTTTTAATGTAGTTAAAGTGCCCATTGCAGCATCTAAGCAACTTGTAAATGTTCGCATTACCAGTGATTACCCAGATGATTTTGAATTGATGAGTCAGTTGTTTGCACATTTCAGACCCAACGACATTCCTCCTTATGATGTGGTTAGAGAAATTTTAATAAACGAGCCGAATCTTCTCAAGATTAATGAGAATTGCAAGCAGGCCGATGTTGATGTAGAGATGAAGAATCGGATCAATGAATTCTTCGAGACAAAACATCAAGACATCATGGAACTCAAAGATGCTATTTATAGTTAAGACATGAAGATTCTATTTCTTACAGATTCACTTGCCTTGCCTCGAGATAAACCTGAAAAGGTTGATTTTGGTAATACCTATATAGAACTGTTTAAGAAAGCGAATTCAGATGTGGATGTGCAACAATTATCCATAGGTGGTGCAACTATTAACGAATTAGTGAAGGCCGCGAAGTACTATAAATCTTTTCATCCCGATTACGTTGTTGTACAGAGTGGAATTGTGGATTGTGCTCCAAGAGCTTTGCGAAAATCTGAGCAAAAATTATTGAAGAGAACTCCTTTCCTTGGTAAAAAACTATTGGGTTGGATTGCCTCACAATCCACTGCTATAAGAAAGTTTAGAAAGATAAGTTATACTAAGATTAACCACTTTCAAACGTTTATGGGTCGACTTAAGGAGGTTTTTAGCGAAAGCAAAATAATTGCAGTTGCCATTATGCCTGCGAGTAAGGAATACGAGAAAATAGTTCCCGGGATTACTGAAAACATAGTTAGCTATAATCTAGTGCTTAAGCAAAGTTTCCAAGTAATTGGAGGCAGTGCATCATTGGATATGGTAATGAGTGATTTTCATCACCTAAACGAGCAAGGACATCGGTATATATTTAATGAACTGGTTGAAGCTTTACAACTGAATACACACTAACTGTGTTAAAGAAACTTTTCGGACATTCAGTAATCTATGGCTTAGCTCCTCAAATAAGTAAAGTAGCAGGTTTGTTTGCCTTGCCCATTATAACCAAAGATTTAACCGAGTTCGATTTCGGTATGTGGGGTTTAATAATGGCATATGTAGGTGGTCTGGATGCATTAGCTTCGATGGGAATGAATGTAGTCTTGTCAAATTCCTTTGTTAAAATGAAACATCAGTACAAATGGTTGTGGCGACAGATTTATGGTTTTTTAATGCTCTGGGCGATTCCCTATTCCATCTTACTTGGTGTGGTATTGTGGTTCGTTCTACCCGCAAGCATTATAGAATACAAGTGGACCATTATTTTATTGATTATTTTACCCAAGCTAGTCTTTGGTCCAACCTCAACATTGGGCAGGTATATGTATCAACTCGATCTTAAACCATCACCAGTAGCAATAAGAATGGCAGTTTTTGGACTGCTTACCGTTGCACTCAATGTCTTTACTATCGCATACCTAAAAATGGGTTTTATGGGTTGGCTGTGGTCGATGTTTATTGTGGCGTTATTGACCAATCTTAGCTATCTCATACCCGTAAACTTTATACATAAAATTACACCAATATTCAACTTCAAATGGCAAACGATAAAACAAGCTTTTCGTGTAGGAGTGCCAACTATTCCTCATACCTATGCCTCGTATCTTTTAAATACTTCGGATAGGATCGTAATGGACCAAATGCAGGTAAGCATAGGAAATCTTGGTATTTATAGCTTAAGTGCACGCTTTGGAAGCTATTTCAGTGCTTTATCCACGGCTATTAATCGTGCCATAAGCCCAATGATGCTTAAAAATTATGCGAATGATGAAGAATGGAAGGCACGGGATATGATTTTTGCTTTTCAGATTATTATGCTGGTTAGCACTTTCCTTTACAGCATATGGTCAAAAGAAATCTTTCAAATTCTAATTAAGAATGAGGCGTTAAGTCAAACGTTTTTTTTGAGTATAATATTAGTGATGGCATATAACTACCGACCGATGTATGTGGGAGCAATGAATAAGCTGTTTTACGAAGAAAAAACAAATTTGCTGTGGAGAGTTAGTTTTATAGCTGGAATATCCAATGTGATTCTGAATATTATTTTTATTCCAATTTACGGTTTTGAAGCTGCAGCCTATACCACTTTTGCATGTTTAATGTACATGGGTTTTTCCGGGTTCTTGATCCCGAAAATTAGGAAGGTAAACAACGTGAAGTTTTATCCGATGCTATGGTTTATTCTAATAGTTGGCAGTACCACAGGAGCGATGGTTTTAGTTGAAAAGGACTGGACGATTAAAATTGGAGTCTCAATCGCTGTGATTATTTTAGGAACAATAGCAGCAGTTAAAATAAACCGACATTTAGAGCAAGATGGCAGATAAAGTAGCTTTAATTCTGGGTTCGGCTCCAAATCCAAATGTGTCAGTTGAATTTGATGATATCTATTGTGCAAATGGCTCAGTAGCCAGTGCGTATAGGTATTTGAATAAAGGTCCAGTTGCAACAGTTATGGGAGGTAATGCCTATCAGGTTGCCACTCTTATGGATTTACTAGCAGGGCTTAATTGTGGAGTTGTTTATGCTCGATCGATGCGAAAACTTTCCATATTAAGAATGACAGTGATGGTTGGTTAATTAATTTCAAACGAAATTTTAAAAAGACAAAAGTACAATTCGATAATATCGTCTTGTGGCGGAAAAAGACCTATTTTGATTTGATTGCTTCTAGCTGTGGAAGTGAGGCTTATCCTATTTTGGAAAGGAAAGATTTATCGTCTGGGGTGCTTGCCCTCTTTTTAGCAATCTCAACCAAGAAATACTCAACGTATATTATGGCAGGATTCAAATTTAATGTGGAGTATGAATATCAGAGGAGTTCAAATGCTCCAAGTGGCCATTTTGAGACAGACATTGCATTGTTAAAAATGGCAGTTAAAAATAAGTTACCTATTTATACCACAGAAGAAACGGTTAATATGCTTACTGGAATACCATTATTAGAAGAATGAAATCGCTATACTATTTTTCCAACTCCGTTTTACCATCAAAAACTGCTGATTCAATAAATGTGATGAATACAAGTAGCAAGTTAGCTGCAAGTGGTTTAAATGTATTTACTTCAGGAGTAAAAGGAGCAAGGGCAAGAAACAAAAAAACCTTCAAGTTTTATGGAGTTTCTGCAAACTTTAAATTATTGCGATATCAACCCATCGTTAAGAAAGGCTCACTGCGATTGTCAGCTTTGTTGGATATTATTCGAATAAAAAGGTTGAAACCAGATTACATTTATGGCCGATCCATTTTCACTGCTCAACTTCTAAATTACTTTAAGATTCCATTTGTATTTGAATGTCATGATGCCAAATGGCTGAAGAACAGCAAGTATGAAAAAATGTATACCCGAGTAATGGAATCTCCTTACCTTTTAAAACTGGTTGTAGTTTCTGATAGATTATTAGAATTAACCTGCGATAAATATCCGCGGTTTATTGATAAACCAATAGCTGTGATACGGAATGGTGCCTCGTTACCACCAGCAGTTGATTCAGATTATAGTGAGAATAAGATTGGTTATGTGGGTGGGTTTTATGCCGGACGTGGTTTAAATATCATTGTGGAGATTGCTCAAAAAATGAGCAATCATTCATTCTATTTAGCTGGTGGCACAGCTTCAGATCTCAAAAAACTGTTAAAACGAAGTAGCTTGCCAGAAAACATCCATTGTCTTGGATATATTTCACCAAATGAAACCGCTCAGTTTAGAGCGAGCATGGCTCTTTTGTTAGCTCCATATCAATTGAAAACAAAAACCATAGGTGGAACGGATACCACAGCTTACATGTCTCCAATTAAAATTTTTGAAAAAAAATATGAACATTTTTAATTACCTGAAAATCTCAAA
>CBDUEX010000187.1:0-4511 GCA_965366305.1 uncultured Bacteroidia bacterium
CAATGAATTTGAAGGAGGAAACTTAATTTTTAGAGCAGATGTAGGAGTTTATAGGAGAATCTCAGAAAATATATCCATTGATTTAAGTTTTTCAGGAAGAGCAGCTTCACAAACTGTAAGTGAATTTACAGTAGAGTATTCTTCCAATTTAGGAGCAAGTGCAAAAAACATTCTAATTTCAAACAAGGCAACATCTTGGGGATTGAACCTAGGTATTAAATTTAAAATCAATAATTTGTAAATGATATTGTTTACAACTTCCAATACTAACTTTATCGAATTCTTATCTTTGAACTAGAAGTGCGTAAGTATCCATCTATAAAGTCGCGGACATACAACTCCACAAAGGAGAAGTGGCATGATATCATTTTCGGAGCAGATACTGTTGAAGGAAGACGATTTGATATTTGGTTACTGTGGGCTATTCTGCTTAGTGTATTGGTAATTATGGCCGAGAGCGTTAAGGATATTGATGAAAAGTACGGGCAGACACTTGAATACATTGAATACTGTTTTACGATTATCTTCACAATTGAATACCTGATGCGTATTTATGTTAGCGAGAAACCAAAGAAGTTTATATTTAGTTTTTGGGGAATTATCGATTTGCTTTCTACACTTCCAACGTATTTAGCCTTTTTCCTAAGTGGTCCTCAATTATTTAGCATATTAAGAACGGCAAGGCTCTTGAGAATATTTAGAGTATTGCGACTTACCAGTTTTTTGGTTGAAGCTCAAAAGTTAGGCAAGGCAGTGAGGAGCAGTGGTGCTAAAATAACAGTCTTCTTGGGTTTTGTGTTAATTGTAGTAGTTGTAATGGGAACGGTAATGTATACCATTGAGCCTCCAGAAGCTGGATTTACGAGTATTCCTAAGAGCATCTATTGGGCCATAGTTACACTTACAACCGTAGGGTACGGCGATATCACGCCAGTAACTGCGTTTGGTCAATTCTTAAGTGCGATGCTTATGATTCTGGGTTATGCTGTTATTGCAGTTCCCACAGGATTAGTTTCTGTAGAAATGAGCAAGCGACGAACAGCTACCATTTGCGATAAATGTGGAAGCTCAGAAAATGACAATAATGCAAATTTTTGCAAAAAATGCGGAGACCAATTAATAAGGTAGAGGACGATTATTACATCAACGAAGATGGATTGTTGGTATTTACCGCTGCCTACCATTTAAAGCGAGGTGAATGTTGCGGCAATGAATGCAAACATTGTCCGTATGATTATAAGAATGTGCCCAAAAAAGGCAATAAAAAAAGCGGCTAGGCCGCTTTCTTCTTTTGTGTAAAATTAAGACATTATGGAATTAAAATCTTCTGCTGATTTAACGTGGTTGCTCCAATCATCTGAACAGTATATTCACCAGATTCTAGATGAAGTGCTGTTAGGTTAAAGCTATTATTATATACCTCGTAAGTGAGCAGTATTTCGTAATTTTCAGAAAGAATATTGATCCTGCTTCCCTTTTCTAAACCGGTAATAGTGAGCGTTTTTTGCTCAGATACATAGTTGGTTTCAGGAAGTTGTTTTTTAGATTTTTTCTTGTGACGGTCCTCAATTGCATTCGAAAACAAAGCAATAGTTAATAGACAACAAAGCATAAGTATGTGTTTCATAATAGTAGTAGTTGCCACAAATGTACTACAAATTATTAAATTTCCAAAAAAGAGAGTAAAAAATCTATAATTGGGAATTATGACAAATAAAACTTACCTGAAGTTGATACTTTGTGTTGGTTTGATGCGAGAAACAATTCGAACAGGTAAATATGTGAAGATGAAACAAACTACCAATGCTCCAATATTGATGAGAATAATATAAGACAAAGGTAAATGGAATGGAACGGCATCCATATAATAGGTGTCTGCAGGCAGACTAATTAACTTGTATCTCAGTTGCAAGAAGGCAAAGCTTAAAGCAATAGCATTTCCAACAATTAACCCGCCTAATAGAATAAAGATTCCTTGCCAATTAAAAATTCCTAATACTTTAGCGGTATTTGCTCCCAGCGATTTGAGCAATCCAATCATCGGTATGCGATCGATAATAAGAATGAGAAGCACGGTTACTATATTTATAATAGCCACCACAAACATCAATACAATGATTACTATTACATTGGTGTCTACCATATTTAGCCATTGAAAAATGGTAGGATAAATTTCTTTAATAGAACGGGTAGAAAGATTGTAGTCAATCTTGTTTTGAATACTGGCTTGTAATTCATCAACATCATCAAAGTCTTTTAGTTTTATTTCATAGCCACCCGCAATATTGTAATCTGTGCCAACTACGCGTTGAAGAACCCTCAGGTCTGCAATGGCAAATTGCTTATCAAATTCTTGCAATCCAGTGTTGTAAATCCCAACTACTTTCGGTCTCCTTCGTTTTACATCTCCATTGTCTATAAAGTAAAGTAATGCACGATCTCCTGTATCTAAGCCAAGAATCTCGGAAGTATGTTCAGAAAGCAGAATGTCGTAGTTGTCTATGCTATCAGTGTAAATAGGTAGGGTGCCTCTTTTAAGGTGTTTTTCGTAAAAAGAAAAGTTGTAATTGGCTGGCACGCCTTTAAACATAATACCTTCTAAAACCGAATCGGATTTAATAATTCCAGCTTTGTTTAGAAAGGGGTAAATGCTGGCAACTTTGTCGTTTGAATCTAATTGCCTCAACAAATTACTGTCTATCGTTAAAATGTTGTTCTCATTCCCATTCGATAGCTGATAACTGGTTATCGACAAGTCTCCGGCGTAACCAGACACCTTAGCACGAATCTCTTGTTTGAAGCCAAGGAGGATTCCAAAAGCTAAAATTACCACACAAATACTTATCGATACTGCAGCGATGGCAAGTGTCGTTATAGTTTTGGTAAAAGAATGTTGTTTACTTAAACTTAATTTCTTGGCGATGTAGTACCCAAATTGCATACTTTTGACCTTGCAAGATTATAATTAAAATGAGGAAATTGCTCGTATTAACTTTATTAATGTCCGTTTTTTTTGCCTGTAAGTCTTCAGATAATTCAGGTAATGTTTCAAACGTCAAGAATTCAAGCCAAAATGCAGGTGAAGAAGCTGCAATTATTTTAGGAGCTGAGCAAGTCTTGGAGTATCTCCCAGAGCTTCATGGTAAACGTGTTGGATTGGTGGTCAATCAAACTTCTACCATTGGAGAAATCCACTTGGTTGATTCATTAAGTAGGCTTGGTGTTAATATTATAAAAGTTTTCGCACCCGAGCATGGTTTTAGAGGAGATCATAGTGCCGGTGCAATAATTAAAAACGGAATTGATGTTAAATCGGGCTTGCCTGTGGTTTCGCTTTATGGGTCCAATAAAAAGCCAACAGCAGAAATGCTGCAAGACATAGATGTTGTTCTTTTTGATATTCAAGATGTTGGAGTACGGTTTTATACGTACATATCAACCATGCATTATGTAATGGAGGCCTGTGGCGAACAAGGTAAAAAAGTAGTCGTTTTAGATCGTCCTAATCCAAATGGTTTTTATATTGATGGTCCTATCTTAGAAAAGGAGTTTTCTTCATTTATAGGAATGCATCAAATACCAATTGTGCACGGTCTTACTGTAGGTGAATTGGCTTTAATGTTAAACGGTGAAAAATGGTTAAAAAATGGGGTGCAATGCGATGTAAAGGTGGTTGCTTGTAAAAATTATAACCACGATAAATTGTATAAATTACCCATTAAACCATCACCCAATCTGCCAAATATGAATTCAGTTTACCTTTATCCTTATTTAGGGCTTTTTGAAGGAACTAACGTAAGTATAGGAAGAGGAACTGAAACTCCATTTCAAATTGTGGGAAGACCAGGTTTTGATGGGAGTTTTTCATTTACGCCTCGCAGCATTCCAGGAGTTTCGGATCATCCAAAGTTTGAAAACGAACGCTGTTCTGGAGAAATTGTAAATGATGTAACAGATAGCAGCTTGTTTCAATCAAAACAGATGAATTTGGATTGGTTAATACTTTTTTATAAGTCGAATACCGAAAAAGATGGCCCTTATTTTAAAAGTTTTTTTTATAAACTATGCGGAACAAAGGAGCTTAAAAGTCAGATAGAGAGAGGGTTAAGTGCAGATGAGATTCGAGAAACTTGGCAAGCAGGATTGCAGCAATACAACGAGAAAAGAAAATTATATCTTTTGTATCCATAGTGTTGTATATATTAAAAATAAATAACATCTTTGCAGCCCTAAAAAAACAGAGGTATGTCTAGAGTTTGCGATTTAACAGGTAAGAAGGCGATGGCTGGGAACAACGTTTCTCACTCAAAGAGAAGAACAAAAAGAAGGTTTTATCCAAATCTTCAAGTTAAGAAGTTCTATCTTCCTGAGCAGGATGAGTGGATTACATTAAAAGTAAGTACTTCTGCTCTTAAAACTATAAACAAAAAAGGTATTAGTGCCTGTTTAAACAGTTTATTGAAAAACGGAAAAATATAAGCTATGGCAAAAAAAGGAAATAGAGTACAAGT
>CBDUEX010000188.1:0-4503 GCA_965366305.1 uncultured Bacteroidia bacterium
TTTGATACCCCGTTCACCAAGTATTTTCTTAAAAGTTGTGATGGGTTTGTAACTATGAGTGAGGCGGTGCTAGAAGACTTAAAACAGTTTAACGTTACGCAGCCAGCTGCATACAATCCACATCCGATGTACGAGAGTTTCGGGCCATTATTGGATAAGGAGAAAGCGAAAGAAGCGTTAGGGCTGGATAAAGGAAGTAATTACTTATTGTTCTTTGGCTTCATAAGAAAATACAAAGGCTTAGATGTGTTATTGGAAGCATTTGCCGACAAGCGAATTCAAGAAATGGGAGTGAAGCTGATAATTGCTGGAGAATACTACGATAGCCCAGATAGTTATCAAGCAATCATTGAAAAACACAACTTAAGTTCAGCCCTAATTCAGGCAAACGGCTTTATACCAGACAGTGAAGTAAGTACGTATTTTAGTGCCTGCGATATGGTAGTTCAAACTTATAAAACCGCTACACAAAGTGGTGTAACTCAAATTGCTTATTTCTATAATAAACCAATGTTAGTGACCAATGTTGGAGGACTTGCGGAATTAGTTCCACATGAGAAAGTTGGCTACGTTACCGAAGTAAACGTGAAGGAGATTGCAGATTCAATAGTTGATTTCTATACCAACAAAAGAGAAGCAGAATTTACAGCACATGTACAAACCGAAAGAAATCGTTTTACATGGGATAGCATGATAGACAAGCTGTTTATTGTGGCAGGATAGCTAATTTTTTTTCTCAAAACTGACTTTCAAAAGCACCGATGTCTGGAGTAGCATCTCGCACTCTATCACAAAAGTCATCCGTGATTGGAGGAGATAAAATTAATCCCTTGTCTTTGGCAGCAGACAAAGTGTCTAGATCAAAATCAAATTTGAATGTATCTTTAAATTTAGGGTCTTTGTTGATTAAATTATTAGAACCTGAACCGCTGTAAATCGCATCATTTGTTTTTAACAAATTGTAATCTACAACCGAAGGTGCAATTACCTTAGTAAGGTCCAAATCGCGTCCAATTTCTCCATCGGCATAAACACCATGAATTATATTGTTTACAAAGTAAAATTTGATAGGATGAGTACTGATAATATTGTTAAACTCATCGCGGTTTACGTTCAAGTAGGCAAAGGTTGGTCCTTGCCTACTAAAGTCTTTCCCACCTGTATAAAAAGTACAATTTCGAATATCATAATCCCCACCAAAAGATGCCAAGAACGTAAATCTACGGCAGTTTTCAGAAACGGAATTTTCCATTTTTATAGTACTATGTCTCCCCGCAACGCCATCAAAACTCATGTTTCTAATATAGCTTTTGCGAATGGTAACATTGGGTTGAGTGGGAACACCTGGAACCGTATCACAATACACCCCAACCGTTCCGTTTTTGATTATAGCATGTTCAATAGTGTTGCTGTGCGACGGGTAGTTGATCCATATTCCGCCCCATTGACCTGCAGTTTCTTCCCAATCAGGTTGTAGTCGATCTCCTTGCATTAAAACAGGTTCAGCCTTACTTCCTTTTATATCTACTTTCCCTTCTACAAATAACCAGCTGGAAGGAGCAAAATGAAGCTGCATTCCTTTTTCTATGGTTAAAGTAACATTGGGTTTAACATAGCAATAGCCGTAAACCACAATAGGCAGCTTATCATTTGCCCATGTAGTATCGATTTCAATGCTATCTCTAAAAATGTAGTGAGCGTCTTGTCCCCATCCAATTAGATTCGTTTTTTGTTCGTTTCCATTGGTGTAATACAAAATAGAATCCCGAATTATCAGCGGATTAAAATCGGGACTGTTATTGTTTGGGTCGCGATGAACTTCTACAAATAAGAAAACACTATCGTTCGGAAATATTTCAATGTCTTTGAAGCTATAACCTGGTTCGCCATCCACATTCAATCGAAAGTGTGAATTCATTCCACCAGCGAGTTCGATGTTTGTTTTTATACTTTGGTTGTTAGTTTGATGGTGATGGGGATTATATTAGGATTTCGAATAATGATTTGCTTATTAACCGATTGAGGTGCAGAATTTACTTTCGTAAAAACAGTGTCGAACCAAAGGGTGTCTTTACTTACTTCAATTTTATGTGAAGAGTCGAATGTGAACTCTTCTTTTTTACAAGAAGTAACAAAGGCGTAAACGACAAAACAAAAGACGAGATATTTTGGTAGGTGCTTCAATGGTTATTCAACGAAGGTGCAAAGGAAATATTTTATTTAGATTTAGGAGCGGACAAGGAATAAGTATTCAGTTATAATGATAGAAAATCGATTATAAACCCAAAACCTATGGTGGTTGATTACAAGCTTCCATTCCTCAATTACCCAAATATTTAGCTGGATCAAGAGCGTAATTTAGTAGAAAAAAGTATGAAAAAGTCAATCGCTCTCTGGTTATTAATTTTTACATTATTCGGCAATGTAAATGCTCAAAACCAACACGTAATTAAAGGAAAAATTCTAGATGCCGAAGATAAAACTCCCATTCCATTTGCTGTAGTGAAGGTACTCAATTCAAATGTAGGTGCCTATTCAGATGACTTGGGTCAATTTCAACTTACACTTAATTCGGATACCGCATTTCTTTATATCAGTTACATGGGGTATATCCATGACACCGTTGAAATTAACCCGAGTGTTTCTTATGATAATTTGGTGGTATTGCTTGTGCCTAAAGTGCAACAACTGGAAATTGTGGTGGTTCAAAAGCACAGGCTAGAGATTTCACATGCGGAAGTAAGGGTACAAAACCTACCCGTACGTTCTTTACACATGATTGCAAGTGTAAGCAATTCAAATAAAAGAGGGAGAAAGAGACGGGTTCAACCCGAACCAATAGCATATGAATTGCCAAAGCACAACACCGAAAACTACGCACCAATAAACGAAAATGGATTCAAATTAGTAAAAAATGAACCGTTGAGCACTGTTTCAATTGATGTAGATAAGGCAAGTTATAGCAATGTAAGAAGATTTATAGAGAACGGTACTAGGCCACCAAAAGATGCGGTGCGTATAGAAGAAATGGTGAACTACTTCAACTATGAATATCCTCCAGCTGAAGATGTGCCTATTAAGTCATTTACACAAATGGCGGTCTGTCCTTGGAATTCAGATAATGTGTTGTTGCAAGTAGGAATTAAAGGCAAACAGCTCAATGAGCAAACCAAGCCCAATTCAAACTTGGTTTTTCTGCTCGATGTTTCAGGTTCCATGCAAAGTTCCAATAAACTAGAATTGGTGAAAAAGAGTTTGTACCTACTGTTAGATAATTTATTACCGCAAGATCGAATTGCAATCGTGGTATATGCAGGAAGTGCCGGACTAGTGTTGCCATCTACCAGAATAGAAAGTGGTAAAGAAGATATCGTTGAGGCGATAAACAAGCTGCAAGCTGGCGGAAGCACTGCAGGAGGTGAAGGAATTGTTTTGGCTTATAAAGTGGCTCAAAAGAACTTTTTAAAAGACGGCAATAATCGAATCATCTTATGCACCGACGGCGACTTTAATGTAGGAGTTTCATCCAATGGTGCTTTAGAAGATTTGATTTCAGACAAGAAAGAAGGGGGAGTGTTTCTTACTGTCTTAGGATTTGGTATGGGAAATTACAAAGACGACCGATTAGAGTTGCTCGCAGATCGAGGGAATGGAAACTATGCCTACATCGATTCTTATAAAGAAGCGGAGAAAGTATTCTTAAATGAAGTAGGCGGAACACTTTATACGATAGCAAAGGATGTTAAAATTCAAATTGAATTTAATCCGCAATTGATAAGTGGCTACCGACTAATTGGTTATGAAAACCGAATGCTTGAAAATGAAGATTTTAATGATGACAAAAAAGATGCTGGTGAGCTTGGGGAGAATCAATCCGTTACGTTTTTGTATGAGCTTATTCCAGCTGAAAACACAAAGGAAACGGAGAAGTTAAAAAAGGTAGATGATTTGAAATATCAAGTAAATACAACGTTGGATACATTAAATGAAGAATACTTAACGGTAAAATTTAGGTACAAGGAGCCTAAGGGAGTTAAAAGTAAGTTATTAGAGATTAATCATGTGAACCAACCTCAAAGCTTCGAGACATGCGATAACAACCTGCGTTTTGCAGCTTGCGTTGCCATGTTTGGAATGATGTTGAGAGAATCTGAATATGCTAAATCAATGACTTATCGTCAATTGTTGAGCATGCTAGATGATGCCCAAGTATCGGGAATGCCAGAACGCGAAGAGTTTGTGCAATTGGTTAAAAAAACCAAGGGGTTGTGATTATTTGAAATTTTACAATATCTAATTTGAAGGTTTAAAATTTGGCTTTAAAGTTGTAGACTAGCGGGTGGGATAAATTCTATCAGGGGTGGCTTATGCGGCAGTCCCGATAGCTATCGGGAGGTGATTTGTTCTTGGCGTAGAGGACGAAAGCTTGTGCGACAAAAGGACAAAGCAGGGCTATTATAGAATTTGATTTTTGCAGTACTTTTTCTAAAAAAGTGCGAAAGA
>CBDUEX010000189.1:0-4481 GCA_965366305.1 uncultured Bacteroidia bacterium
TATTCCTTTACCACCACTATTGATCCTGGGGCAAATGGTAAAATTATTTCTTATCA
Source organism: uncultured Bacteroidia bacterium (assembly GCA_965366305.1). Classification (GTDB taxonomy): domain Bacteria; phylum Bacteroidota; class Bacteroidia; order NS11-12g; family UBA9320; genus UBA9320. Next base: position 57 of record CBDUEX010000189.1, read on the forward strand.
GCGTTGCTGCAGAAATAAGACTATCAATAACCTCAATAATGTTGAGCAAACTGGAATAACAATCTGGACCAAAATCCCGCCGGCAACAACCAGTAACAATAGTGCTGTATTTACTAATCTTCCGCCAAACTATGTTTGCCTAAATGCACCGTTTAGCATGGATCATTCTGCAACAGATATAGACGGAGATTCATTGGTATATTCACTTAACACTCCTTTTTTCGGTGGACTTCCTTCCGACGCTAAACCAGAACCATCGTCAAGCACACAACCTCCATATAACAATGTTTCATGGAAAGCTCCTTATGCAGTGAACTATCAAATGGGTGGTGCTCCTGGTCTATATATTAATCCTACTACTGGCAAAGTGAGCGTGACACCAACAACAGAAGGGCAGTTTGTAGTTGGAATTACAGTAAAAGAGTACAGAAATGGTCAGCTGGTTGGGGAAACAAGAAGAGATTATCAAATCAATGTAATAGAATGTGTTTTTGATATTGTTGCTGATTACACCATAGAAGGTGGAACTGCTGTAGCTGGGAGGTATACTTTTGAGTGTAGAGACACGGTCTTCTTTAAAAACAGAAGTTATAGTAAAGAACCTGCAACTTATTCATGGGACTTTGGTGACCCTACAACAGATGACGATACTTCTTCATTAAAAGATCCTTACTGGGTATATCCTGGGAACGGCGATTACGATATTACGCTTAAAGTGAAATCATCAATATGTGAAGATGATTACACCTATGGAGTACGAGTTCGTTCTAGTAAGCCCTTTGAGTTGGGACCAGATCGCGTTTTCTGCAATGAATTTACGCATCGTTTAAGCACAAATGCCCCGGATGCTATCACCACTTTGTGGAACACCGGTCAAACTGGTTTTTTCATTGATGTTAAAGATACAGGGACATACTCGGTTACCGTATCATATGGCAAATGCGAATATTCAGATACGGTACATTTAGGAGTTAATTTTTTACCTCCTTTCGAAATTCCAAAAGACAGTCTTTTTTGTGAGGAAGTAGATATGATTGTGGATGTTGGTGTTTCGGGATTAAATTATAGATGGAGTACTTCTATTGCAGATACCAACCAAAGTGTTCATATAACCGAGGCAGGCACATATACTGTTTATGTTGACAACGGTGATTGCTTTGATCAAAAAAACATCCGACTTTGGCAAGCAAGAGCTCCTTCAGTTGAAGATGCTTTTTACTGCGGAGAGTTTGATCATCCAGTAGATGTTGGGTCATTTGAGGAAGGTAAATATTTATGGTCTAACAATTCCACTAATCGAGCTACTTCCTTTACCACAGGAGGAAATCAGTGGATACAAGTTACTCAACGCCATTGTGTTAATACAGATAGCTTTTATATTCTTAATCCCGTAATAGATTTAGATTTAGGACCTGATGAGCATTTTTGTGATTATGTAAACAAGCAATTAGATGCAGGAGAAAACGGCGTATCGTTTGATTGGAGCACCGACCAATCAGACCGTATTATTACGGCTATTGGACCTGGCACTTATTCTGTTTTAGTGATTGATCAGTACGGTTGTACTGCACGAGATACGGTTACGCTTACCTCGTCACCTTCCCCTACTTTTGGATTGGGAAATGATACTACAATCTGTCTGCGATCCCCTACTGTTTTAGAAGCTCCTGAAGGCTACACTGCCTATAACTGGAACACCGGAGAAACAGAAAGGGCTATTGTTGTGGAAGAGCAAGGTGAATATATTGCAACCATTACAGATATTCATGGATGTACTGGGAGTGACACTCTGCTTGTTTCTGTTGATCCTGAAGCCTTGCCTAACGACCTCTACATTGCAAATGCGTTTTCACCAAATGCCGATAATTTAAACGATTTATTTCCATTTCAAGAAACGATACCTCAGCCTGGATACTACGTTGCAATATTTTCGCGATGGGGAGAGAAAGTGTTCGATTCAAGAACATCAGAAACACAAAATTGGGATGGATTTTATAAAGGTGAAAAAGTTCCAAATCAAACATTCATCTTTTATATTTCCTTTAGAGGTTGTGATGGGAATGTTAGAACTAAAAAGGGTACCGTTAACCCATTGTATTAAATAGTTTTTCAAGAGCAATTTTATCCATTTCAAAAGTGAACTGATCCAGCAGAGCTGAATTAAAATCTTCCCATGTAAATTGATGATTATTCTCTGTTCCTACTCTTGTTGTTTGAATCGTATTATATGTCTTGATTTCATCTTCACTTTGCACGAAGTAATGCATTGCAAGAACTTGTTCGTTTTTACGAAAAGCACTTTGTACAAACTGGTCGGTTGTATGCACTAAATCCAATACTTTGATCTGAACATCTAGTTCTTCTTTAAACTCTCTAATTAGGCAATCAATGGCTCCTTCGCCATATTCTAAACCTCCTCCGGGTAGCTTAGTCATTTGAAATCCGTCGATATTTTCGTTGCTAATTAAAATTTTATTGTTTTTAATCCAAATACCGTATACTCTAATGTTAAATTTGTCAATCATTTAAGACCTATGGCTTCAATTTTAATCAAAAACGGACTTTTAATTAACGAAAACCAACAATTTCATGCAGATATCTTGATTAAAGATGGCTACATCGCAGAAATTTCGAAACAAGGAATTGATAAAAAAGCAGATCAAACCATTGATGCATCAGGCAAATGGGTGATGCCAGGGGTGATTGACGATCAGGTACACTTTCGCGAACCGGGTTTAACACACAAAGCAGAAATTTATACTGAAGCCAAAGCAGCGGTTGCTGGCGGAACAACCACTTATATGGAAATGCCGAATACCGTTCCACAGGCAACTACACAAACAGAATTGGCCAAAAAATATGAGCGTGCAAGACAAGTATCCATGGCAAATTATTCGTTTTTTATGGGAGGCACCAACGATAATATTGAAGAAGTTTTAAAAACCAATGCAAAAGATGTTTGTGGCATAAAGCTGTTTATGGGCAGTAGCACTGGCGATATGTTGGTGGACAATGAACAAACCTTAAGAGGAATTTTTTCAAAAACTCCAATGCTTATTGCAACTCATTGTGAAGATGAAGAAACAATTCGTGCAAATACTAAAAAGTTTATTGATCAATATGGAGAGGATATTCCTTTTTCCGCACACCCAATTATCCGTAACGATGAAGCATGCTATAAATCCAGTAAACTAGCAACTGATTTAGCCAAAGAATACAATTCGAGATTGCATATTTTACACATCTCAACAGCCAAAGAAATTGAGCTGTTTGACAATACTACTTTGTTAAAAGACAAGCGGATAACTGCAGAAGTTTGTGTACATCACTTGAGTTTAAATGATACCTTTTACGATAAAAAAGGAAGTTTAATTAAATGTAATCCAGCGATTAAATCAGAGACAGATCAAAAAGCCTTGTGGTATGCACTAAATAATGACTATTTCGATATAATAGCTACCGATCACGCCCCGCATACTTGGGAAGAAAAGCAAAACAAATACTTAAAAGCACCCAGCGGTTTACCATTGGTTCAGCATAGTTTGCAACTAATGATAGAACACAGTAAAATGGGTAAGATTACTTTGAATAAGGTAGTAGAAAAAATGTGCCATGCCCCTGCAATCTGCTTTAACATTGAAAAACGAGGATTTTTACGTGAGGGATATTGGGCGGATATCGTGATTGTTAATCCAGAAAGCGAACAAGAAGTTACCAAAGCAAATACGCTTTACAAATGTGGGTGGAGTCCTTTGGAAGGTGAAATTTTTACATCTACAATTGAGCAAACAATCGTATCAGGCCATTTAGCTTACGACAAAGGTGAATTTAATGAAGCCAAAAAAGGAGAACGAATATTATTTGATATTAATTAGCTTTTTTACATTGGTTTATTGACTTTATTCTCCCATTTTTAATACAAAAAACTACATTCGCCGCATGCAACTAGCAGAAGCTATAACTCTCTTTGAAGCAACCGTTCAAAAGCATCTTCAACTAAAACCTGAACAAACACGTTGTGAAAACGAAGGAGAGTATATTATTAACCGAGATAAAACAGAGGTTTACGTAGATTTATGGCAGCCAAAAGAACCTACACAGTGGCAGTATTTTGATCGAGAAACGGTTGCTGGAGTTTTTCAGATTGTTGCTCCTGTGTGCTTCTATCCTGAGCCTGAACATTTACCTATGTTTCTCGAAGAGCTTGCACATTTAAATTTTCATCTTTTCTATGGCAGTTTTATTGCCAATTCTCAAGAAAAAGTTGTTAGTATTCAATACAAAAGAGTATTGGATGGCCTTAATGATACCGAGATAATTGAACCACTAGAAGCCGTCGGTTATTACGCAGAAAACTTGAAAGAATATCTTGCTGAAAAGTATCACGTAAAAAAAATATAGATTTTAGGCAACTATTCCTGAATT